>JANNBD010000222.1:0-29138 GCA_031385105.1 Chamaesiphon sp. OTE_78_metabat_374 | reverse complement strand
ATCGATCGAGTCCGCACTGGACGTTCCGAGTATTTTGGCAAGGATGAAGTAACTGAATTCGATCGAGCCGAAGCAAATCGTGCCTGGACTGTCGCCAAAGGTGCAATCTATTCAGACTTATATTCGGTGATCGTTCTCGACGAATTGAATCCCGCCCTAGATCTGGGATTACTTCCCGTGATGGAAGTCGTCGAAATGCTCAAAGCCAAACCCAATCACCTCGAAGTAATCGTCACAGGCAGAGATGCACCAGCCGCCCTAATTGAAATCGCCGACTTGCACTCAGAGATGCGCCCCCATCATCATCCTGAAGCCGCAGAACAAGGCATCGAAGGCATCGAAATCTACACGGGTGCAGGCAAAGGCAAGTCTACAAGTGCCCTGGGTAAAGCATTGCAAGCGATCGGCAAAGGTATCAGTCAAGACGAGTCTCATCGCGTCCTGATCGTTCAATGGCTCAAAGGCGGTACGGGCTACACCGAAGACGCAGCAATTAATGCCCTCAAAAAAAGCTATCCCCAACTAGTCGATCACCATCGCTGTGGTAGTGACGCGATCGTCTGGCGGGGTAAGCAGCAAGATATCGACTACATCGAGGCTCAGAGAGGCTGGGAGATAGCCAGTAGTGCGATCGCCTCTGGATTGTACAAAACGATCGTGCTCGATGAGTTAAACCCCACTGTAGACCTCGATCTCCTCGATCAAGAGCCGATCGTCCGCTGCTTGACAAATAAGCCCAAAGATACTCAAGTAATCATCACCGGACGCTGCTTCAATACTCCTGCCTACTTTAATATTGCCAGCGTCCACTCCGAGATGATCTGTCATAAGCACTATGCCGATAATGGTGTAGATCTCCGCAGAGGCGTAGACTTTTAATTCTCTGATTAGATATCCAACCAGCCACCTCTGTGCAGCCCAATTATGTCAAAAAAATCCAAGCAAAACAAAGCAAAAAAACACAAAGCTAAACAGCCTAAACCAGCACAAAAAGCTGTGCATCATCTCTCCGAGGGTGAAGGTAGCTCTAAACTTGCTAACGAAGTGTATGAGAAAGAGCTAGGAAGCTTACAGATCGAACTGGTAAAGATGCAGTATTGGGTAAAGCATACTGGTACCCGCATTATCATCTTGTTTGAAGGACGTGATGCAGCGGGTAAAGGTGGCACAATTAAGCGGATTACTGAGCCACTAAATCCCCGTGGCTGTAGAGTTGTAGCCTTGAGTATGCCTAGCGATCGCGAAAAAACTGAATGGTATTTCCAACGTTATGTAGCACATCTCCCAGCAGCAGGTGAAATCGTCTGTTTCGATCGCAGTTGGTACAATCGCGCGGGGGTAGAGCATGTGATGGATTTCTGTACTGATGCTCAATATCAGGAATTCATGCAAACCTGTCCAGAATTTGAGCGGATGTTGGTTCGATCGGGGATAATTGTCCTGAAGTATTGGTTCTCTGTCAGCGATGACGAGCAAGAACGTCGCTTCCAGTCGCGGACGCTCGATCCGGCTCGACGCTGGAAACTCAGCCCGATGGATCTAGAATCACGCGATCGATGGGTGGAATTTTCCCAAGCCAAAGACAAGATGTTTGCCCATACCAATATTCCAGAAGCACCCTGGTTCACCGTCGAAGCTGATGACAAAAAACGCGCTCGGCTCAACTGCATCAGCCATGTCCTCAGTAAAATTCCCTACGAGGATATGACACCCAAACCGCTCCAGCTAGCCCCACGCAAGATCGCCCCCGATGACTATGTGCGCCCACCACTGAATGAGCAGTTTTTTGTGCCCCAAATCGAGCTAGAGATTGAATAATCTCTGTGCTAAAATCTCGATCGCTTGCGGTAAGATAATATGCTCCTGAATCTGTACTCGTGCGTGGAGGGTTGCGGCTGTATCCTCAGGTAAAACTGGCACGGCAGCTTGAACCAAAATCGGGCCAGAATCTACTGCTAGACTGACTAGATGGACGGTACAGCCAGCGATTTTGACTTTTGCAGCTAGAGCTTGCTCGATCGATCTAATTCCTGGAAAACTCGGCAGTAGACTGGGGTGAATATTGATTACTCGATCGACAAAAGCATCGATTAACACCTGGGTAATCACCCGCATCCAGCCCGCCATCACCACGCATTCCACCTGATGTGCTTGGAATGTCGCGACGATTGCTCGATCGAGTTCCTCTCTGGTGGGATAATTGCGATGATCCAGAAACACTGTGGAAATCCCTCGTTTTCGGGCACGTTCGATCGCTTGGATATCTGGCTTATTATGGATGAGGACAGCGATCTTGGCGTTGAGATTGCCACATTCGATTGAATTAGCAACTGCTTCAAAATTACTCCCACTACCTGATGCCATGACTCCGAGGATCAGTGGTGGATGATCTCTAATAATCAGGTTAGGTATCGGCGAAATCAAGCTTGGTGTGTCAGTCATGGCTGTGAATGTGTCAGGATTGGGCACAGTGCCCCAAGTTGTTATAGCATTTTCGACTCAAATTCCGTATCGGTATTTACTACTTAACCTTGAATATCAGATTGCCGATTGGGTAAAATGAGAGAGGATAGAAACACAGCTACTACCAAATAGTAAAATATGAGCTTTACCGAAACGATCGAGAAACCAGCTACCATCCGCAGACTGGCACCAAACTATAAAGTGTTACTACACAACGATGACTTCAATGGCATGGAGCATGTCGTTCAGGTACTGACAACTACTATTCCCAACCTCTCCGAACCTCAAGCCATTAATGTGATGATGGAAGCTCATCAATACGGCATGGCACTGGTGATCACCTGCAACCAAGAACATGCCGAACATTACTGCGAAGTCCTCAAAAGTCATGGCTTAACCAGTACGATAGAACCAGCAGATTAGGCTTTGGGCGATTAGGATGACTCCGAGCGAGGAACTAACAACTAGTAACTAACAACTTCTCACACAATAGCTGCTATACTAGTGCATTGTGGCTTTTTTGCCCATCACAGTATTAATAACTAGTTAATTCGAGCGGATATTCAGTATGACAAAGCGTACTCTTGGCGGTACTAACCGCAAACAAAAAAGAACATCTGGATTCAGAGCGCGGATGCGGTCAGTGACAGGTCAAAAAGTGATCAAAGCACGTAGAGCCAGAGGTCGTCATCGTTTGGCTGTCTAAAGTAATATGCCAGATAGAGTAGCAACTCGTGTCATTGCCTAAAACCCATCGACTCAGACGCAGGCAAGATTTTCAGAAAGTTTATCAGTACGGCAAACGTCATCAGCAATCGCATTTGACACTGAGAAGTTTGCAATATCTGCCAAGCACCACCATCGAAAATTTACCTGCTACTCGGTTTGGGGTATCCGTTAGTAAAACAGTTAGTAAAAAAGCAGTAACTCGCAATCTGCTTAAAAGACAAGTGAAAGCGGCTCTCCGTCAACTGTTGCCGCAAATCACCAGTGGATGGTCGATAGTAATCGGAGTCCGACCTTCAGCACAGGGGTGCGAATATCTCGAAATTTTGCGAGAATTAGAGGAATTGTTGGTAGCCGCAGGAGTAATTGATGGGCATTAAAGAAGAAACGTTTTATGAAGGTGGCCCCCACGTTGGAGATCTGATTTTTCATCTGGTCTTAATGCCACTGATCGTGTTCATTCCATTGGGAATAGGTGCGATCGTCAGAGCCATTTGGTTAAGATATAAGATTACCGATCGCCGAATTTCGGTAATTGGTGGTTGGATGGGGAAAGATCGGACAGATCTGGTTTATTCGGAAATTGTTGACGCAATCACTGTCCCCCGTGGGCTAGGATACTGGGGCGATATGGTTGTCACCCTCAGCGATGGTAGCCGTCTAGAATTGCGATCCCTGCCTCGTTGTCGGGAAATTTATGACTACATCAACGAGCGCGTAATCGCCAAAAATGGTGTTCCATTCTTGAACATCACCGAAAAAGCCGAAGCCGAAGCAGCAGCCGCTCAAGCAAGCTAATTAGGGATTAGGCTTTAGAGATTAGGCTTTAGGGAAAATTGCTAGTAGTAGCTCCAAACCCAACGCCTAAAACCTAAAGCCTAGAACCTATCCCCTATCCCCTATCCCCTAACCTCTAGTTGACAATGGACTTTGGAATCGGATTTATTTCCAATAATGTAATGTTGCCGATCATAGATTTTTTCTATGGAATCGTGCCTAGCTATGGTTTGGCGATCGTCGCGCTAACTTTGGTGATTCGGTTCGCACTCTATCCGCTGGGCGCAGGTTCAATTCGCAACATGCGAAAAACCAAGATCTCCCAACCGTTGATGCAAAAACGAGTCAAGGAGATTCAGCAGAAATTCAAAGACGATCCGGCCAAGCAGCAGCAAGCAATGAGCGATGTCTACAAAGAATTTGGCAATCCACTTGCTGGTTGTCTGCCTGTAGTACTTCAGATGCCTGTTTTATTTGCGTTGTTTGCAACTTTACGGGGATCCCCATTTTCCAACGTCGATTACAACGTCAACTTGCAGGTTGTCCCCGCTGACCAAACGGCTCAAATTCAGCCCCAAGTATTTAATAGCGAACCGCACAATATTTATTTCACCACTACTGTGCCGCAGATTCACATGCCAGTGATTGCAGGTATTTCCGGTGGGAATGTTTTGGGGATCGGACAAAAGACTCAAATCGAGTTTCAAGGCATTGACGGCAAGCCATTCGCTGAGTTGGCTGCCCAATATCCTGATTCCAAGCTCACCCCGGAGTGGACGATCACCAAGGGGATGGAGAATGTCAAAATCACTGCTGATGGTCAAATTGAAGCGATCGCCCCTGGAGATGTAACAATCAAAGGTACGATTCCTGGAATTGCCTCTAATAGTGGGTTCCTATTTATCCAAGCACTTGGACATGTGGGCGCGATCGACCCCGATGGTAAAATCCACTGGGATATCATCGCCATGATTGTCTTCTTTGGTTTGAGTCTCTACGTCAGCCAAAACTTATCGAGCACTCCATCCGCAACCAAGGCTGTCGGTGAAGCCGCTGAGAAAGAACAAGCACAGCAAGCTGTGAACAAATTCACCCCAATCATCTTTTCGGGGATGTTCTTATTCTTCCCCCTCCCTGCTGGTGTGCTGATGTACATGGCGATCGGTAACGTGTTTCAATTAGGTCAAACCTACTTTGTCAATCGTGAGCCACTACCGCCAGAGTTGCAGAAATTGGTAGATCAACAGGAAAGCGAAAAACCCAAAGACAACAGCAATCGCGAAGAACTGCCATTTGAGAAGAATAGCAAGAAGAAGAAAGCAATCTAAATTGGTGGATAGTGAATAGTGGATAGTGGATAGTTAGGAAATATGGAATTAGTATCTAGATCCTAACTATTCGGCAATCACCAGTCACGATCCACTATTCACGATCCACTATTCACTAATTCAATGACTGACCAAAGACTAGACCGTGGCAAACAGTGGTTAGAACAAGTCCTAACCCTATCGGGAGTGACGACAACAGTAGGTACCGAGCAGCCAGCAGGAGCAGCTACTCCAGCTAATTATTGGCTGACGATCGATCCGACTAGCCTAACTCCAGGTCAGAAAGAGCTGCTAATTGGTACTAACGGTGCAACCATCGACGCAATCCAGTATCTCGCTAATGCTAGCTTGAATATTCATGCAGCAGCCGATCTTCAGGCTGGATATACAATCGAACTAGATGGTTATCGCCAGCATCGCGAGATCGAACTCAAGGCGGTCGCTGATGATGCCGCCAATCGTGCCCGTGAAACTGGACAAGAAGTAGTGCTTCAACCAATGTCCTCTGCTGAACGCCGTCAACTGCATACTTTTTTTGATAGTGATGCTAGTTACCAGGATTTAACAACCGAGAGTCGCGGTCAAGAACCTGATCGCCGCTTGGTTGTAAAATTAGCTCAAGTAGCGGAAGGTGAATAATGCAACCACTCCACATTCCCCAGCTAGCGAATCGACAGGATCGCACTCTAGAGATCATTGTTGATACAATGGTGCCTGAATTTGAAACATTAACGCCTGTTAGAGGTAAAGTAATTGTCAAGCACGGCGGCACGTTTTTAGATTTAGCAGCACAAGCAGAAGCGATTATTACACTCAAATGTGATCGTTGCTTGCAGCAGTACAACTATCGGTTAGTTTTAGATACCACCGAAATTATTTGGCTAGAAGAGCCACCTACAGAACCAGATCGCCGAGGGATGGAGATTCGCACTGATCCAGAGGATTTAGTTGATTCATTGTCACCAGACGGGCACTTCGATCCCACTGAATGGTTGTACGAGCAATTGAACCTATCACTCCCATTGCGACAGCTTTGTGCAAAAGATTGTGCTGGAATTATCCCACCACAGGAACCAGATCCACAACCATCTGAAGCACAGCAACTATTAGCTAGTCGGTGGGGTATTTTGGCAAATCTGAAGGATCGACTGCCAGAATAAAGCTTTGGCATCATCTGATCTAAATACGGGTTTAGCTAGATTCAGGTAAACAAACTTTACAAAAAGTTCGTTAAGACACACCAAAAAATGGGGATCGAGCTAAGGTGGGTGGAGTACGATCGAACCCTACATCTACAGTATTTCCAATATTTATGTCTCTACAAAGCTTTGGTGTCATCGGTTTAGCGGTTATGGGCGAAAATATTGCCCTCAATGTTGAGCGAAATGGCTTTCCAATCGCCGTCTATAATCGATCAAGAGATAAGACCGATAAATTTATGGCAACCCGTACCGCCGGGAAAAATGTCAAAGCTACATATTCGATCGAGGAATTCTGCGCTGCATTAGAAACTCCTCGCAAAATTTTGATCATGGTGCAAGCCGGAAAACCTGTTGATTTGGTCATTGATGAACTCAAGAAGTTCCTCTCACCAGGTGATGTGATCATCGATGGTGGTAACTCATTATTTGAAGATACCGACAGACGCACTGCCGACCTGGAACAAGCTGGATTTACATTCATCGGTATGGGAGTCAGTGGCGGTGAAGAAGGCGCACTCAATGGCCCTAGTATGATGCCAGGTGGCTCAGAAGCTGCCTATCGCAACCTCGAACCCATTTTGACCAAGATCGCTGCTCAGGTAGACGATGGCCCCTGTGTTGCCTACATTGGTAAGGGTGGAGCTGGGCATTATGTCAAAATGGTACATAATGGAATCGAATACGGTGACATGCAATTGATAGCTGAAGCTTATGATTTACTCAAAAATGTAGCTGGATTAAATGCTCAACAGTTGCATGAAGTCTTTACTGAGTGGAACAAAACTGACGAACTCAACTCGTTCTTGATTGAAATCACCGCTGATATCTTTAAGTATATCGACCCGGAAACTAAACAGCCACTAGTCGAATTAATCCTCGATGCGGCTGGACAAAAGGGGACTGGACGTTGGACTGTTCAAAGTGCCCTAGAGTTGGGTGTATCGATTCCCACGATTATCGCGGCTGTGAACGCCCGAATCATCTCATCAATCAAAACCGAACGGGTAGCTGCTTCTTCCGTCTTGAGTGGGCCAGAGGGCCAGTTCTCAGGTGATGTTAAAGTCTTTATCGATCAGGTGCGTGACGCGCTATATTGCTCGAAGATCTGTTCCTATGCCCAAGGAATGGCATTACTCGGTGCAGCTTCTGAGGCGTACAAGTACGACCTAAATCTAAGCGAAACTGCTCGGATTTGGAAGGGTGGCTGTATTATTCGCGCTGGATTCTTGAATAAGATTAAGGATGCTTTCAAAGTAGATCCAAAACTACCCAACCTCTTGCTGGCTCCAGAGTTTCGCCAAACAGTACTCGACAGACAAACCGCATGGCGCGAGGTAATCTGTCAAGCTGCTAAGTTAGGTATTCCCGTTCCTGCTTTTAGTGCGTCCCTAGATTATTTCGATAGCTATCGCCGTGCAAATCTACCCCAGAACCTGACTCAGGCTCAACGGGACTATTTCGGTGCCCACACTTATAAGCGTGTCGATAAGCCAGTTGCGGATTCGTTCCATACTGAGTGGACTAAGTAAATAGTTGGGAGTTGGGAGTTGGTAGTTGGGAGAGGTAAAGTTGAAAAACTATTTACCATTGAATCTTCGTTCCTCCGAACTCCCAACTCTTAAAAACTTTCCCCAACTAGTTGACACCAACACGTAAACAGTGCATAATGAGAGACGTTGAAGAAATGGGACTGTAGCTCAGTTGGTTAGAGCGCGCGCCTGTCACGCGCGAGGTCGCGGGTTCGAGTCCCGTCAGTCCCGTAAATGTGAATGAAAAAAGAGAGGGTTCAATTGGGTAGCAATGCTCGATCGAACCCTCTCTTTTTGATATTAATATCATGCCTCGTAGCGGAAGTAGGGTGTGTTATCCCGTAAGGGTAACGCACCGTATAAAGAATCGGTGCGTTTTGCTGGCGCAGAAACACACCCTACGCGGACGAAAAATTGTGGGTCGATCCTTACCCGACTAATTTTTCAGTCAAATCCCACATCAGCATCGCTTTATCATCACTGGCTTTATCAGACAATTCCTGGACAAAGGATTTACCCCCCTCTTTTTGGCGATTACCCCAGCTCCAATGCACTCCAGACTGCTTAAATTCAGGATCGGCGACTACTTGAGCGACTCTTTCCCCTGCTAGCTCTTGAGTTACATAGCCCTTAGTGATATTTTTTTGGAACCAAGGGAAGATCTTCTGAAACAGCGGATAACTATTGCGAAATAAGGGTGTATCTGCGACACAACCAGGATAGAGCGTATTGAACACAATCCCCGTGGACTCATGATAACGGCGGTGTAACTCCCGACTTGTCATCATATTACACAGTTTGCTATCCTTATAAGCTTTACCTGCTTTAAATGGCTTGCCATCAATCATTGCAATTGGATCTTTGAATCCGGCGGCTAATCCTTGGAGATCGCCCAAATCAGCAGGAGCCGGAATCGGAATCTTGCCGCCTAACTCCTTGGAATTGGCGGTGACGGTGCCTAAAATAATCAATCGACGCTCTGGGGCGGAAGATGCTTTTAAGTCCTCTAGGAGCAGTTTGCAGAGGAGGAAATGACCGAAATGATTGGTAGCAACACTCAGCTCATAGCCTTCTGGCGATCGCATTGGCTGCTTTAATAGGGGTAGGTACACTGCGGCATTGCAAACTAGCGCGTCGAGAGATTTACCTGTAGCTCTAAAATCGGCGACAAATTTGCGGACACTCGCCAAGGAGCCTAAATCGATATGGATGATACTATAGTTGTCCGCTGACATGCCTAGAGCCTGCGCTGCTGCTGCCGTCTTTGCTAAATCTCGACATGCCATGACGACATGCCAACCCCTTTGAGCCATTGATTTTGCGGCATATAAGCCTACTCCAGATGAGGCTCCAGTGATGATTACTGTTTGTTGTGTCATGTTATTAAATTTTTTTAACGATTAGTAAGGGTTTAAATCCCTCACCTCTATGTGGATAGAGATTTAGATCTCATCCTAATCACCCAATTAATAATTATTAATTATTAATTATTAATTATTAATTAATTCAACTATGATTTGGCGTATACATTGCCGTCTGGCATGATTGTACCTGTAAGATTTGCCCCAATCAATCGTACCGTCATTCTGGTACCCACTCGAATTCTCGCGCCAGTGAGATCGGCACCACTGAGATCCGCGCCACTGAGATCGGCACTGATTAGATTTGCTTCCCGTAGATTGGCGTTGGTGAGATTGGCTTGAAATAAGTTTGCCCGAAATAGATTGGCTTTGGAGAGATTAGCACCCTGTAAATTTGTGCCATGTAAAAATGAATCCTTGAGACTGCTATTGCTGAGATTGGCGTTGGTGAGATTTCGATTGGCGAAGTCCCGCTCGTCAAGATCCATGCCGCTCCAATCTACGCCAGTCAAGTCGGGACGCTGTGGGGGCGTGTTGGATTTTGGTTGAGCTGGAGTTTGTCGATTTGATGTTCTCGTTGCTTGCGGGTGTGGATAGCCATTTGTTTCGGCAGGCTGCGATCTTGGGGCTGGTTGAGGATCCCGTTCAGTGGTGGCTCGGCGGGGCTGTTGGCGTTGCTGCTGTGAATTTGAGCGAGTGGATCCTGGCTCTGTGCGAGTGCGCGTGGTGTCTGTCTTGGCAGATGTGTTTGAGGTGTTAGACGATGCTCGGTTAGTTCGAGCACTATTTGCTTGATTTGTCTGATTAGAGGTACTTTGCGATCGAGCCGATCCATTATGATTACTTTGAGTAGATCTATCAGCTTGATATTCTCGCAGCCTATCGCGGGCATTGTTAATTTCTTTGAGTTTCGCCTGGGCTTTTTCCTGCAAGCGGGTACTATCTTGCGGCAATCTATCAGGATGCCAAACTACTGCCAAATCTTTATAAGCCTGATTGACTTCTTCCAGTGAAGCCCCAGGCTCAAGTTCGAGTGTTCTATACCAATGCGCCAGATCGTCATTCATCTATCTAAAGTAGCACTAGTCATCAAGTGAGTGGCTCTGTCCAGAGATTAAATTAATATTTTTGGATGGTGAATGGTGAATAGTGAATGGTGGATAGTGGATAGTGGATAGTGGATAGTGAATGGTGAATAGCTGTTGAGATTGTCCAGTCTCCTCGTCTCCTCGTCTCCCACGCCCCCATACCTCTACTCTGGATGAAAGTAGCGATAAATCTCACCTGCGAGATGATTGCCGATGCCTGGGGCTTTGGCTAGATCTTCGATCTTAGCAGCACGGATGTAATCGATCGAGTGAAAGTGCGCTAGCAGTTGCTTTTGGCGATGGCTGCCCAAACCAGGTACATCGTCTAAATGAGAGCGAACTTGCTTAACACTGCGCTGTTGGCGGTGGAAGGTGATGGCGAAGCGGTGGGATTCATCGCGGACTCGGCGCAATAATTGTACTCCTGGTTGTTCGGCATCGGTAGATAGGGGTAAACTTTCACCAGGTTGGAAAATTTCTTCCCGCTGTTTGGCGAGACTGATAATACACATTTTATCGGATAGGTTCAGATCCTCCAATACGTTCATTACAGCGGACAATTGACCTTTTCCACCATCAATTAACACCACGTCAGGAAAATTAGCGTCATCCGTATTTATACCACCTGCATATTTCCGAAACCGTCGTCTGGCAATCTCGGCATGGCTGGCGTAGTCATCAGAATGTCCGATCGTAATCTCAGGATTTTGGATCTTATAATGGCGATAGTGTTGCTTGGCAGGGATGCCGTCGATAAACACAACTTGGGAGGCGACGGCATTCGAGCCTTGGATATGGGAGATATCAAAACCTTCAATTCGGCGCGGGAGTTCAGCTAAATCGAGCAACTCTGCCAGATCTTGCAGTGACACTACATTCCGTTCAGTTTGACGCTGAAGCCGCGTCAGTTCGTGGATAGCATTTTTTTCAACCATCTCAATTAGCTCGGCTTTACTCTGCCGCTGGGGGGTGATCAGCGTCACTTTTCGACCCTTGCGATCGCTCAAATAACTCGTCAACATTTCCATGTCTGGGAGTGGATATTGGACCATAATTTCGAGCGGAATCTCGACTGGATCGGCATTTTGATAGTGCTCTTCTAATACTCGCTGGAGAATCGCGCCCAGATCTGCATCAGAATTGACAGCTTCAACATTTTCGTTCCCGTCCGTTAGCGACTGTACTTCTGCGGTGAATCCCAATCTCGCTACCAATTTACCTGCTCGAATTTGAAATAATTGAACGCAAGCAGTTTTTTGATCGGCAGCAAGAGCGATCGCATCGCGCGAGATAGTATCATTTGGTAAAGATACTTTTTGATCGGCGTTGAGAGCAGTAAGATTGTTGATTCGATCGCGAATTAATCCTGCTTGCTCAAATTCTAAATTTTCTGCTGCTCGACCCATTTGAGCGGTCAAAGTTTCGATCAGTTCCCCCGTTCTACCCTGAAAAATCATCGCCACTTTTTCCACTGTTTGGCGATAATCAGCAGGTATAATCAGATTTTGACAAACTCCAGGACAACGCCCGATATCATAGTTTAAACAGGGACGATCTTTGAATAATGGCTGTGGGCGTTGTCTAAGTGGAAACGTTCGCTTAATTGTATACAGAACATTTCTGAGCAAATTAGAATCAGTATATGGGCCATAATACTTGTCTTTACCCTTACCCATTCGACGATTGCGCGTGAGTAAAATGCGAGGATATTCTTCTGACCAAGTAATTAGGATATATGGGTATTTTTTGTCATCTTTGAGCAGAACATTGAAATGAGGTTGATGTTGCTTGATCAGATTAGCTTCGAGAGCTAATGCTTCTGCTTCAGTATCCGTAACGATAAATTCGATCTCGGCAACTTGACGCACCATCATTGCAATTCGCGGCGTATGCTGACTACCTTCTCGAAAGTAAGAGCGGACGCGGGAACGCAATTTTTTGGACTTACCAATGTAGAGAATGCGATCGGCACCATCCCGCATGAAGTAAACTCCAGGTTCAGGCGGGATCTCTTGCAGCCGTTGTTCGATATTTGAGGCAGATAGTTTATTTATCACACGTGAATTACGTTTAAATGCGGATACAAGTAGCCAAAGTCACAGTGTTAGAATGTAGAAGAGCATATACATGATCTCCCCCGTTAAAGCATTATGGATGAAATTGCACAGTATTGGCTAGTACTCAAACGTCGTTGGTTTCCTGCGGCTCTAGTCTTCACACTCACCACCCTCGGAGCGGCGGCGTGGACTTATAGACAGACAGAAATATTTCAAGCCAAAGGACAGATTATTCTCAAGAAGAGTAACAAAACCAGTGCCTTGTTGAGTAGTGCTGCGGCTGTGGCAGGGGGAGGCGGAGAATTGGATGGTTTAACAGGGAGTACTCCAGTTAACACCCAAGCTGAAATTCTCAAATCGCTCACCACCATCAAAGGTGCAATCAATGAATTGAAAGAGGGCAAGTATAAAAATAGACGGGAATATAAACGTCTAGACAAATACAGTAAGAAATTTGAACTGTTCATTGCCCAGCTCAAAGTCAGCAGCGTTAAAGGAACAGATATTCTGGAGATTACCTTCCAAGATCCTAGTAAGGAATTGGCAAAGGATGTAGTTGATACGATCATGGCCGTCTACATGCGTGACGACCAGAATAATCAACGACGGGAAGCCAAGGCGGCGCGCGAATATGTCGGTCAAGAACTCCCCCGGATTGAAGGTGAAGTCAAAACTGCTGAAAATGAACTGCGCTTGTTTAAAGAACAGTACGATATCGTCGATCTCCCGACTGAATCAGTGAAAGCGGTAGAAACGATTACCAATCTCAACAAAGAAATTACATCCGCTTCCGCCCAACTAGCCGCAGAAACCTCCCGTTTGGAAGGACTGAAAAATCTGTTTGGCGGTAAGGATGCTCAAGCGACAATCCAATCAGGATTGGTGAGTGAATCACCTGGATTGCAGAAGTCTCTGAAAGAATTGCAAGAGATTGAAGCTAAAATTGCGATCGAAAAAACTCGCTTTAGCGACAATGACCCCAGCATTCTCAACCTCAAAGAGAAGCGACAAGCCCTAGTTGAAATTCTCCAAAAACGCTTTAGCCAAAGTTTGGTCGGTAACAAAGATTTTCAAGGTAAAGTGGTCGAAATGCAGCCCGCTGGACTCCAAGGCAACCTGATTGCTGACTTCGCCAAGAGTGAAGCGCAACGCACCAGTCTGCAAAAGCAGATTTCGGCATTGGTTTACGTTGTCGATGCTTACAAGAAGCGGATGAACGCGCTGCCAAAATTGGAACAGCAGCAAAACGCCCTCGGTCGGAAGCTCGAAACAACCCGCACCAACTACAAGGCGATGTTGAGCAAGCTGCAAGAAATCCAAATTGCCGAAAGTCAAGTACTGGGTAACTCTAGAATTCAAACTCCGGCAGAGATGCCCCAAGAACCAATCTCACCTAAAAAGGCTCAGAACATTGCCATCGGTGGTTTCTTAGGTCTATTTCTAGGTGCAGCAACAGCGTTCATCCTCGATGCTGCCGACAAGCGGATCAAAACAGCCGACGAAGCCAAAGCTTTACTTCCTGGTTATCCAGTCCTGGGTCAGATTCCTGTATTCGCTGGCCAAAAGCAACTGCCCAAAATTGGTAGAGGTGGCGGTAGAACCCCTGGTTTGCTGGTGATGAATGGTGCTGGTGGGATTGAAGCTGAAGCTTTTCGGATGCTCCAAACTAACCTCCAATTTCTCAATGCTGATGATAGCCTCAAGGCAATTGTAATTTCTAGTTCCCAAGCAGGAGAAGGAAAATCAACTGTTGCAGCTAACCTCGCATTGTCAGTAGCCGAACTTGGCAAGCGAGTGCTACTAGTGGATGCGGATATGCGGAAGCCGTCTCAGCATATGATCTGGCGACAAGGCAATCAGGAAGGACTAAGTAATGTCCTGACTGGTCAGTGCAGCGAAGCATCGGCAATCGTAGAAGTTCATTCCAATGTCTTCTTGCTGACTGCTGGAGTAATCCCGCCCAATCCAATTGTGTTAATTGATTCTGTCCAAATGAGCGACTCGATCGAACGCTGGTCAAACAGCTATGATCTAGTGATCATCGACGCGCCACCTCTAACTGTTGCCGCAGATGCAGCGATGATTGGTTCTCAAGTAGCTGGGTTATTATTTGTCCTACGTCCAAACGTCGCCGACAAAGAATCAGTTCAGTATGCTGGCGAAATTATCGGGCAGTCCAAGCTGAAAGTCTTGGGTATGGTGCTCAACGGTGTCAACCTCGATAAACAAGCTCGGTACAATAGTTACTATTACCAGTCTTCTGGTAAGGGCGACCAATCAGTTGCCAGTTCTAAAATACTATCTGGCACCGGATCCAATCGGGATCGGTTTTAGGCTTTAGGTCGGCTTTAGGTCTTAGGCTTTAGGGACGATGAATTAAGATTGGATTGATTTTCAACCAACTTAGTCAATTAATAGATAATGGGGTGTGAGGCAACTCGCACCCTATTTTTGATCGTAATTTTCACCCCCGTCTCCCAGTCCCCAAGTCCCCATGCCCATTACCGCTGCTCCAAGCAACATTACCAGTCATCAAGCAGAAATCATCGCCAGATGGCGGCAAGGATTGCGCTTAGGGCAGCGGAGTTTGGCCGATTGGCAATCGGGTCAATTAGCAGTATCCGCAGTGCCCGGTGCGGGAAAATCCCATAGTATGGCAGTAGCCGCAGCAATTACGATCGCGAGAGAAAGACTACATCAGCGTCGCCAGCTAATTATTGTCACCTTGACTCGATCGGCAGCAGCGAACATTAAGGATAAAATTAAAAGCTGTCTCCAAGAATTGGGATTGCCGCCGATCGGCTACAGTGTAAATACGATCCATAGTCTGGCGTTGAGTATTGCCACCAGACATCCAGAATTATCCAAGCTAGATTTGACAGATCGGACATTGGTAATGCCATCTACCAATCACAAACTGATTGAAGATACTGTCCAAAAGTGGCTAAGTCAGAATCCTGAAAGTTACCGCTGTTTATTGGAAGGGGCAGGCTTCGACGGAGAAGAAACCGAACGCTTGCGCCGTCAGTCAGTGATTCGGACCGAAATACTGCCCAGCTTGGCATTTAATGCCGTTCGGGAAGCTAAAAGTTCGGGACTGTCCCCTGATGATTTGTGGCAAATGGCGAGATTATATCCCGATCGATATGATATTTTGGGGATTAGTGCTGGACTCTATGAAGCTTATCAGCAGCTCCTAATCGATCGAAGTTGTCTGGACTACGATGAGATGATTGCCGGAGCCTTGCGGGTGATGTCAGACCCGATTGCCCGACAAATATGGCAGCAACAAGTTCATGCGGTATTTGAGGATGAAGCCCAAGATTCTAGCCCCTTACAAGAAAGATTACTCCGCCAATTGGCTGGAATTCCTGAGGCACCAGAACTTCAGCCAAATCTGATCCGCGTTGGTGATCCCAATCAAGCAATTAACTCAACATTTACGCCAGCCGATCCGCGCTATTTTCGCGATTTTTGTCAGGAATGTAGCGAACTTATCGATGCAAACTCATCACCGCGACTGGAGAAAATGGAACAAGCTGGACGCAGTACGCAAATGATTATGAATGCTGCTAATTTTGTTCTAGATTGGGGGAATGGGTGGTTGAAGCCGCCAGGCGAAGGGGGTGGGGGACTGGGGAGACAGGGGGACGGGGAGACGGGGGAACGGGACGGAAATATACAAGAGACTGAATCGGTGTTTTGGTTGCAGACAATTCGTCCGGTATTGGCGGGGGATGCTCAACCAAATCCTAGTCCGCAAGATGGGGGGGTTGAACTCCATCAGCCTAGAGATGTCTATGAATCTGTGTTGTCGATCGAACGTCGGATCACCAGCTTATTTGCTACCAATCCCGCTGCAAATATCGCAATTTTAGTCCGTGAAAATCGACAGGCAAAATTTGTTTTTGACAGACTCAATGATTGGCATCGTAGACATCCTGAACTCAAGCTATTTCAGGCAGGTGAAGGCGATCGCAATTCTCAGATTCCTGGTGAAATTCTAACTCTATTTCAGTTTATTATTAGACCTCATTCGAGTGAGTGCCTCAAAGCAGCTCTGAAGGTTTTGTTGGAGCGAAAATTGATTGAGGCGCAGGATCTTGACGCTCTTGCTGTATTTCCCGAACGTTTTCTCTATCCAAATATCCTCGAAGATCCACAGCCTGCTATTGTCGAGCGGGCGCGAGCAATTTGCTGCGATTTGCTCCAGACTCGATCGACATTACCGCACTATCAACTAATTAGTTATTTAGGTGATAGATTAGGCTACCAGTCAGCAGAACTAGCAACTGCTGACAAATTGGCTGACAGAATTGCGATGCAGACTTATGGGCGCGGTTCGATTTATGCCACGATTGAAGTATTGCAAGAAATAGTCACAGTTGAAGGGTTTGAAAATATCGACGATGGTTCGGAGTCTCGTTATACAGCAGCAGGACAAGTAACGATTATTACCATGCACAAGGCTAAAGGTTTAGACTGGGATTATGTGTTTATTCCATTTTTAAGCGACAAAACTCCTGGACAATTATGGACACCTAAAGGTGCTAAATTTTTAGGTGATTTCACATTAGCAGAAGTTGCTCGGGCGAAGATTCGTGCTCATTTGCATCAGGAATCTTTACCTACACCCAAAGATGCTTGGAACTTAGCTAACTATCTTAAACAGGGCGAAGATTTACGGTTGTTGTACGTGGCAATTACTAGAGCTAAGAAATTATTGTGGTTAGCCGCAGAAAAAGAAGCACCATTTTTATGGAATCGGTTTAATTGGCAACAGGGTGACAGGCTGCAAGAGAGCAAGCCTTCGCCGTTATTTACAGCTCTGTGTCAGCAGTTTCCCCAGTTGGTGCAAAAGTGAATAGTGGATAGTGGATAGCGAATGGTGGATAGTGAATAGGTAATCTAACGCAATTTGGACAAGATGAATAACAGTGGCTCCAGATTGATTAAATCGTCAGTTTATCGGGAAGGTGCGGAATTCCTCAAACTAGCCATACCCCTGATTGGGGCGCAACTTTCGCAAGCAGCAATTGGCTTTGTAGATACCTTGATGATGGGCAGAATGGGGGTGGAAACTTTAGCAGCAGGAGGATTAGCAGCACTGACTTTTGGTGTATTTGTGCATACGGCGACGGGAATCACGATGAGCGTCAGCCCGATTGTGGCGACAGCCTATGGTGCGGGGGATAAGCATCAGATTGAGCGGGTTGTCCAGCAGGGTTGTCTGCTGGTAATCGGATTGAGCATCCCGATCTCTCTGTGTATTTACAATTTTGATCTGGTAATGCGGTATTTGGGACAAGCAGAGACAACCGTAGTTCTCGGCAATACTTATTTAGACGTAATGGCATGGGGATTCCTTCCGGCTCTGGGGTTCGCACTATTACGCAGTGTGGTGGCGGCGATGTCCCAGACTAGAATTATCGTAGCGATCGCGATCGGTGGCACGATTATTAATAGCGTTGGTGATTATGCCCTCGGCTTCGGCAAATTTGGCTGTCCGCGTTTAGGCGTTGCGGGTTTTGCCTTGGCGAGTGTCTTGGCAACTTGGGCAATGTTCCTAGCCCTAATCAGCTACATGCTGAACCATTCAGAACTCAAGCATTATCAGTTCTTTCGGAATATTAGTCGAGTAGATCGTCAAATAATCTCAAAATTAATTAGAGTTGGCTTACCGATTGGGGGTGCAACTGCTCTAGAAATTGGACTGTTTGCGATCGTTACTTACCTGATGGGATCATTGGGTACAGAAGTTTTAGCAGCTCATCAAATTGTGTTGCAAACGATCTCGATTACGTTCATGGTGCCGCTGGCAATGTCCTATGCTGCCACGATTCGAGTTGGACAAGAAGTAGGTCAAAATAATCTCGCTGGTGTAAATCGGGCTGGTTATGTGGGGGCAGGAATTGGATTAATATTTATGATTCTAGTCATGATTGTCATGCTAGTTTTCCCACAGCAAATCATTGGCATTTTTATCGACACTAGCGAGCCAAATAATGCCAAGGTAATCGCGTTGGCGACTGGACTTATGATCATTGCAGCTATTTCCCAAATCGTCGATGGGCCGCAAAAAATCATCATGGGTGCTCTGTACGGACTACAGGATACCCGCATTCCGCTGTTGCTGAGTTTGGTAGCTTTTTGGGGTGTGGGCTTGACGAGTGGCTATTGGTTAGGCTTCTATACTCCTTTGGGTGGCAATGGACTGTGGATTGGTCAATCGATCGGCATCGCTATTTCTGCGGTGATCTTTTTCTGGCGATTTCATCACATTGTCAGCTCGAAGTTGAAGGTATAGCTGGTATTTTATCGATCCCGCATGAACTTAGTGACGCGAACATAAAATTTATAGTTCAGATCGATCTATCCAGGCGATCGCAATGGCAAGTAAGATCATCAGAGATTCAGATAGAATGAACATGGCTACATGCTCACAAGTTTCTCAACTTTGTCAGTCATAATTCGATCATGATAAAGATCCGAACTAAATGATCGGTCGTGGAGTAGATGGTATGTTTCAGAAAATTTTAGTGGCAATTGATGATTCTGATAGCAGTCGCAGCATTTTTGATCGATCGCTGGTATTGGCAAAATCAAATCGATTCTCCAAGGGAGAGGCTGCGCCAACAGAGTTAATGCTAATCCATGTCCTGACGATGATTAACGATTATTATCCCAGCGATACTTTTATTGGCATTCCGGCATCAGCTATGCGAATCTATGCCGAGCAGTTAGAAAAACGTGAGCAAGCCGGAATCGAGAAGCTGCAATCATTAGCAGTTGAAGCAACTACTGCTGGAGTTCCGATTGATTTTGTCCAAAAAATTGGCGATCCAGGCAAGACAATTTGTGAGGCAGCCAAAGATTGGAATGCCAACCTAATTGTAATTGGCAGACGCGGTTTAAGTGGTTTGAGCGAGCTATTAATGGGTAGCACTAGCAATTATGTATTGCATCATGCCCCTTGTGATGTGTTAACTATTCAAGGGCTTGCTCAGACTTTGCCTCAGCCGGAACTTTCAAAAACACTAGCAGGTTTGACTTAATCTAGGCAGATCGAGGATTGTGGATGTGTGAATGTCATACCAATTTATTTAACTAGGGCGACAGATATCTTGAGGTAGGTAAGAGAAAATAGCCAATAGGCAACGCTTCTATTAACTATCACCTGATCGATCTGTCGTCCTTCGATTAGAGATTGGTATCAATTTAGATCGTCAAGAAAAGTACGCTTATCAGAGAACTTGAGCGTACTATTCACACTTCCCCTTGCGGAGAGGTTGCACCAACGGCTGTCGCAATGCCATTCGCGTAGCGTCTCCGTCAGGAGAAGGCAAGGCTAACGCCAACAGTGCAAGCCATTCACTATTCACTTCATACCCCTGGCAACTGAATCACGAGAGTCGAACAATGTGCATGATGTAAAACATAGTTGCTGGTGCTACCTAGCCAGATTTCACTCAACATCGATTTCTGATTGCGTCCCATCACGATCTCATCCGCCGACCAACTTTTAGCAACTTCACAAATCATCTGACCTGGATCGCCCAAGTTTTGGGAAATTTCCACGTCGATCCCTTTGTCTTTACCTTGCTGGGCATAAGTCTGAAGCTGTTCGAGTCCTTGTCGTTTAGACTCTTTCAATTCCTTGGTATATTGTTCAATCGCCACATCATTGACGATTGGAAACAGTCCCCCCACTAATGGACTAAAACTACTCGATGTCAATGGACTTAGGACATGTAAAAGTAGCACTTTGGCACCTAGTTTTTCGGCTAAAGTCAATCCAGCTCCTAAGACTATTTGGGATTCACCAGCGTTACCGATCGCGATTAATATTTTCTCAAACATTTTGGCTATTCCTGATTAATAAGATCGAGGTTAATCTCTCGTAAATGCCGCGTAAAGCTAGCTTTGGAGTGTTGAAAACTGAATATTATCACCGAGCAATCTGCATGATTTCAGGCATAATTGCTCGTACTATCGAGAAAAACTGATCGTGACTGTTTAATAACTAGCCTAATTTTATACCACCCTCATCGATCGTTATATTAATTTTAATACAACTAAAAATTGGCATGACTGTTAAATACTCACAACTTCCTCATATTCATTTGGTTCAATGACTATGGGTGAAGTCAAAGTTAATCTAAATTTTCTGACAACTGGATCACCTCTCATCCATTGTCAGAGCTTGATTTTAAAGCAATTGACTCAAACAAACATTCGTAAAATTTTATATGTGCTCTACCCCAATCTTTTGCCGAAATTGCCGCTTTTTTCAACCCGACGGTCACGCTCAGGGTCGATGCGATAAAATGAATGTCGGAGTCAGAAGTGAATGGAAAGCCTGCCAACTCGCTCTGCTAGCATTTTGCACGTTGGGTTAATCTGTCCCTAAGTAAAATAAGTTCATCATATTCTCTCGATCGCCCTAAAGATTTCTAGCAAGACTCAGCAATCTTGAAATTGCCATCACTTAATGAGGTTTTGTGAAGGAACGACTTCTTCAATCTCTGTTGAATCTGCAATTGATTATAAGTTGGATAATGTTCAGAATTAGTTCGGCTGTAGTTGCCGCGATCCTCGGACTGATTATCTTGCAAACTAGCTCTCAATTTCTACCCGATCTGGCAGCAAAATTGCGTCAATCACCTGGTTTAATTGCGTTATGGGGATTGGGTGCGATCGTCTCGATCGTATTTCTAGCGATTTCCCTAGTTGGGATTCCGCTGATTCCACTCCTGATTTTGAGTACTGTTGTGGCTTCGTTAGTCGGTTCATTAGGGGTGGCTCTATAATGTTCGATGTATTTTGTCATTGCAGGTACACTAGCATTGATGAGAGATAGTCGAGATTAAATTACCTTTGGGAAGTTTATGCAATTACTAGAAACCCAACCATTGTTGTTAAATGTTCAAAGCATTACTCTCCGAATCACTCACGCAGAGTTCGAGAAACTGTGCCAGGACAATCCAGATCGATCGTTTGAATTGACAGCTACCGGAGAATTAATTGTGATGGCACCAGTCGGTGGAGAAAGCGGAAACTCTGAATTAGAGCTAGGTGGCGAGTTATTTGTTTGGAATCGTCAAACTAAGTTAGGTAAAATTTTTAGCTCTTCAACTATTTTTATTTTACCCAATGGTGCTAGACGTTCTCCAGATGCTGCTTGGGTGGAATTATCTCGATGGGAAGCTTTGAACCCAGAACAGCGGAAGAAATTTCCACCCTTGGCACCAGATTTTGTGATTGAGCTGCGAAGTGAAACAGACAAGCTACCACCATTGCGAGTAAAGATGGAGGAGTATCGATTCTCCAAGGAGAGGCTCCGCCAACGAACGGGGTACGGCTAGGCTTACTAATAGATCCATCAACCAAGCAGGTGGAAATTTATCGATTAGGGCAAGAAGTATCCGTTCTAGAGTCTCCAGCAGAGATTGATTGTAGTGAAGTCATGCCAGGTTTCATCCTGAACGTAAGTGAAATTTGGTAAGTTTTCACACTCATATTTACCAACACCACTGATTCTACTTTCCGATACAAAAGCGACTAAAGATCCGATCGAGGACTGATTCTGTCACCTCTTCACCAGTCACTTCACCCAAGGCTCTAATCGCCTCGCGCAGATCGATCGTCCAAAAGTCGAAAGGTAATCCACCTGCAATGGTAGCTAGTACCTGTTGCAGAGCAGTCTGCGATCGAATCAGAGCCGCCGCTTGGCGTTGATTGATCGCGATGTCGATATTGGCAGCATGGAGCTGTCCGCCAGCAATAATAGCTAAAATCGCTGATTCTAATCGATCGATTCCCAAGTCCTGCGCCGCCGCAGTTTCGACGACTGAGCTGATACCTGCTGGTAAATCTAGCTTGGGGCAGGTGGCAACTAAATCGACTTTATTAACTACCACGATCGTGGTAATCGGGGCAATTTGGGCATATATATCTGCCTCTACATCTGTCCAACCAACTTGAGCATCGATCGTCAGTAATACTAAATCCGCTGCTTGTGCCGCCGCACGAGAACGCGCCACGCCAATTTGCTCGACGACATCGCTAGTATCCCGAATCCCTGCTGTATCCAATACCTGCACCGGAATCCCGCCCACAACTAATCGAGATTCGACGATATCTCGCGTTGTGCCAGGTAGCTCAGTGACGATCGCTCGATCGCTTCGACTCCAGGCATTGAGTAAACTGGACTTACCCACATTCGGCTGTCCCAGGATTGCCACCTTCAAACCACTTCGCAATAGTTCCCCGCGATCGGCTGTCCCTACAATCTGCCCAATTTCGATCGCCAATGCTCCCAATTTAGCCGTTACAGCAGGAACATCCAATGGTGGTAAATCCTCCTCAAAATCGATTCTCGCCTCAATCTCCGCGAGTAAATCCAGGGCTTGGGCGCGTAATTGTTCGATCGGTTGGCGTAATTTCCCTTGGAGTCCCGCAATCGCCGTCTGAGCAGCAGCGGGCGACAATGCCCCCACCAGATCGCTGATACTTTCCGCCTGAGTCAGATCGATTCGTCCATTTAGGAACGCTCTGAGCGTAAATTCTCCCGCTTCGGCTACTTTCGCGCCGCACTCAACACACAATTGCAAAATCTGTTGAACTAAAATAATCCCACCGTGACTATGGATTTCCACCACATCTTCCCGCGTATAGGAACGGGGCGCAAGCATGATTAATAGTAGAGCCTCATCGATCGTCACTCTCGTTTTTGGATGCCGCACATACCCATACAAGATCCGATGACTCTCCCATTCTTGCTGCCCAGGCGTATGAAAAATCCGCCGTGCAATTACCACAGCATCCAGCCCAGATAGCCGCACGATCCCTACGCTCCCTTGTTGGGGGACAACAGCCGTCGCGATCGCTACAATAGTTCCAGTTTGCATGGTTAAATCAGGTGGGGGTGGTTATGGCTAGATTTCCAACTCGTTCAATCAGTCGGGAATTCATCCTCACCAGACGGTAGTTGCTATTTTGATATTTTACTAGACTTGAACCTGCTCAATCTCTTTGACTAGTCCCAATATTGTCGGCGACTGGAATAGACTAATCAAGGGTAAATCTACATTTAATGTCGATCGAATCTCCCCGATCAAAGTTACTGCTACGAGGGAATTTCCACCCAGACTAAAGAAGTTTTCGTTGGGATCTACTTCAGCAATTTGCAACACTTTTTGCCAAATCTCAATTAGGCTTTGTTCAGTAGTTTGGGTATTAGTAATTGGTTGTGGTGGTGCTATTACTGGTACCGCAACCTTCTGAGCCAGGAGCGGTGCGGGGAATGCTTTTCGATCGATCTTTTTGTTCGGTGTGAGTGGAAATGCCTGAAGCTGGACGAAGTTCGCAGGTATCATATACTCTGGCAACTGAGCGCGTAAATGATTCCGCAGAGTCGCTGTCGTCGGCTGCTGTCCTGGTTGAGCGATGAAATAAGCCACGATCCGCTTATCTCCAGGTACATCTTCGCGCACGATAATTGCTACTTCCCGAATTGTCTCATGGCGACCCAAAATTGTCTCGATTTCACCCAGCTCGATCCGATAGCCCCGAATCTTGACTTGAAAATCAATCCGTCCTAGAAATTCAAGATTACCATCAGCGCGATACCTTACTGAGTCGCCAGTCCGGTATAGTCGATTGAGCGGATCGTCACTAAAAGGATTGGGGATAAACTTTTCGCTTGTCAGATCTGGACGGTTGAGATAGCCCCGCGTTACGCCTTTGCCACCAATTAACAGTTCGCCAGCGATGCCGACTGGCACGGGTTGCTGGAGCTTGTCGAGGATGTATAGCTGAGTATTGGCGATCGGTCGTCCCAATGGTACCACACCTTCAACCGCTTTCAGAGCATGAGTTGTAGACCAGATGGTAGTTTCAGTAGGGCCATACATATTATGTACCTGTCCCTTGACGATTTGCTGGAGTTGCAGTGCGAGGATTTCCGTCAGAGCTTCACCACCTACCATCATCGTCTGAATTTGACCGATCGCTCTAGCTGTATTCGGATCGGCAATCAATAAACCTGCCATCGAAGGCGTACATTGGAGATGGGTAACATGATGTCGATCGATCAGCCCCGCAATTGAACTATCCGGCTCCAGTTGTTTTTTGGCATTGTAAATCACAACCTTGAATCCCCGTGTCAGTGTCCAGAAGATTTCCAGCACCGAAATATCAAAGGACAAACTCGTCACAGCCAGCCAGACACCTGGAGTGGCATCAATCCGCTCATCCATGCCTGTAAAGAAGTTGACAGCATTCTGATGTTCTACCATTACGCCCTTGGGCTTGCCCGTCGAGCCGGATGTGTAGATGATGTAAGCGAGGTTTTCGGGTCTGGTATCGGTTTGGGGATTTGTCGTGGGTTGCTGGGCAATTTCACTCCAACTGGTATCGATCGCGATCACCTGAACATCTGCTGATATCGTCAAGTTGGCAATTAGTCGCTGTTGGGTGAGAATGATCGGAGCTTGGGAATCTTCGATCATCAATGCCAGTCGATCTGCGGGAAAATCAGGATCGAGGGGCAAGTATGCACCGCCAGCTTTATGAATCGCTAGCAACCCTACTACCATTTCGATCGATCTTTCCATCTGAAGCCCGACGAGGGTGTCGGGTTTAACTCCCTGGATCAGTAGGTAATGAGCTAGTTGATTGGCGCGGGTATTTAGTTCTTGATAAGTTAGGTGTTTAGATTTATAGGCAACGGCAATATGATTAGGAGTTCGCGTTACTTGCTGCTCGAACAGGTGATGGATACAGACATCGATGTCAACTGGGGTGGTGGTTTGATTCCAATCTACTAATAATTGTTGCTGTTCGGCTGGAGACATTAACGGCAATCGCGCGAGTAGTTGTTCTGGTTGTGAACTACAAGCGGGGATGAAGCTTTGCAGTTGGCGCACGATTGCGGCACTATCTGCCTGAGTAATTGCTCCGGTATGGACTAATTCTGGTTGGCTGCGATCTGTGTAGGCAACAAATGTCATTGCCGCAGTTAAATCTTGAGATTTTAGTTGAGCTGGACTTTCGAGGATGGCGATCGCTACAGGTATAAATTCAGCAGCAGTACTGAGTGATAAATTTCGATCTGGATCTGCTTCCAATCGTGCTTTAAATTGCTTGAATGAGTCGTCAGTCTGAGCTTGGATCCGGATCGGTGTTTGAACTTCAACTAGCTCAGTGCTGGGATTGCACAGCTTAACTTGCAAGCCTAAATCGAATTCTAACTCTGGTGACAGTCGAGCACAGTAAGCCGCAAATATCGCAATAAATAAATCTGGTTCTACTTGCTCGTCGAGTGCGATTGGATAACGTTGACTAGCTGTTTTTGGGCGACTGGTGGCTAGATATGGATGCTCAAATGGGACAAGTTCAGTCGCGGGCTGTGTGCGAGCAATATTAGATCTGGCAACTGCTAATGCTTGCTCCTGCTGACAGATTGCCGCATTCTGCTGACTGATAATCGGAATTAATGATCGATCGAGTACTGGTAAAATATCACCAAGGCTAGCACCTGTTCCGGTCATGGCTCCAATCACTTTTTGCTTGAAGATTCTGGTGACATCACTTACTAATACAATTTCATGTCGGGTGATTGCATGTTGAGTTTTACTATTTAGCCAAGCCCAAGTGGTTGTCTGCAAATTCGGCTGCTGCGGTAATGCTGAATCATAATAATTAATAATTGCTACTCGTGCTCGTCCAATTACAGTAGCCGGAATTACCCAGTTAATATTATTAATACTAAATAAATAGTCGTACTCGCTACTAAGAATTTGTTGTTCAAAAATTGTTGTGTCTTCAGTACAAATAATCTTGTTTTTTGCTGCCCACGCTTGGATCGATCGATCGGTCGAACAAGCTCCTAGTAATTGACACTCTTGCTCCAATAATATTTGCCAGCAACTCAATACAAGCGCACCTTCACCCACAACAAAACAAGAGAATACCGTCATATTTATTAATTATTCCTTTAGATATTACTTTTTGAAGCGAGGAGGAAAGCGAGGAAATTAGATCTGGATTAGATTGCTAGGCACTGCAAATTTTGGAGTTTCACCTGGGGCGTAAACTGCCCGATCTTCGGTATTGCTGAGAATAATTGAACCTGCGCCAATAATATTCTCTTTGCCGATCGATACCCAGTTCCGAATCGTCGCATTCAAGCCGATAAAACTAGCTTCACCAATAGTTGAACTTCCACCAATCGAAACATCAGCCGTCAGAAAACAATGGTCTTCAATGATGCTATGATGCCCGATATAGTTTGGGCCGAGTAAAATACAGTTGTTGCCGATCGATACAAACGGTTGAATCAAGTTTCGTTCAGTAATAAAGGTGTTTTCACCAATTGGCGTATTGTAATAGTAAGCCTTGGAACTAACATAAGAAATAAATTTATAGCCTCTACTTTTGGCATCCAGATACTTACTCTTCCGCAATTGATTTACTTTGATGTAGCTAATTGCAATAAATAATTGATATCGATCAGGCGGATAATCTGTTTCGAGGTTTTCGTAGGGCACCAGCGGCAATCCCTGAAAGGTATCTGATGTGATGTAATCACTATCAACGGTGAAAGCAACTATCTCATGCTCAGAATCACGAGTGAGATAAAAATACACTACATCAGCAATATCACTACTGCCAAAAATAACAACTTTAGCCATGATTAGTCTGTCCGATCGGTAGATGTTCGGAATCTTTAAATTTGGAGATTATTGATCGAATACTGAGACTTTTGAAACCAGGGCTAGTAAAAATTCTATCATATTGTGACGGTTTACACACGGATTGTGCTAGCTCAAAAGTCTCGATTTGTCAATTAAAATCTAGAACATCTGGTCACGATTGCGATCGCTAGATTAAGATACTGAAAGTTAGATTTAGTGCATCTAGGGATAAGTCATGGAATATTGGGAATTTTTGATCCAGCGGGAGGGAGATCGCGGCTGGAGAACAATCGCAACAGGTAATCTCCAACTCATCGAAGGGAGATATCGGATCGTCGCAAATAGCGATCTGATCAATGCCCAGATTCAAACTCGCCTCACCTACCAAACTGCGGATCCGATCCCGCAACGTCGATCTCAGTCGCGCAAGCAAACTACCAATCTGCGCGGGTTACTAGCCGTTATCCCCTTTACCAACCTCCAGTCAGGAATTTGGCAGTTTGTCTGTAGTGGCACCACCGATGCACAAGTCTCCTGGCAGCGCACGCTCAAGCTTCGTGTCTTGCCAGCGATCTCTAAATCTTCGGTTAGCTTGGGTGGAGCGGAAAGCTTCATACCAGCAGCGGAGCGGTGCAAGGAAGACAATTTTGAGCCAGCAGTTGGGCAGATTTCAGATCCTCACCAGCCCCAAACCAATCCCCTATCAGTATTTGGTGATGATCGAGATCAGTTCGATTTTCCCACACCGACACAGCCAGTTGTGCCGATCTCGACAACCGGAGTACAAGAAAATTGGGCGGATGGACTCGATCGATTATTGGAGCAATTGGAGCGAGAATCATTACAGCCCCAGCCACCAAAAATTAGTAGATCGATCCCAGGGGCAGTTCAAATTACCACGATTTTCAACCCACCTGCACAATTAATCAACTTAGATCGATCGAGTTTTTCGGGATTACTACCAGGGCATCCCTTGACGATTAGTGGTACCTGTAATCTCCAAAAATTGAGTGCCAACCTGATTCAGTCAGTCAAAATCGATAAGCTGTCGATCTGTCTCCGTCACCCCCAAACCTCGGAAATAGTTGTCGCCCTCGAACAATCTCTGCCCCCTCAGCTTGACACTTTTGCTTTCAGCGGGAGTTTAGATCTACCTTCACAGCCCCAAATATCGCTCTTGATTGGTGAAGTCAATCTTTACGACAAACACAACATCCAACTCGGTTCTCGCGGCTTCACTGTCACCCTGAGCCTCAATCCGCTCAATGAATCTGAACTCGCGCTGTTCCAATTATCCGAGCAGCGGCAAGATAGCACTGGTGAACTACTAAACAGGCTTACCGAAGAGCTACAGTTAGAAACAGCGATCATGGGCACGCGCCGACCAATGCAACATGGTACGCCATCAACCATTAGGTCGCTAAATTCGCCTCAATCGTCTCCCATTTTTCCTTCTACTCAATTCACTCACCCAGATATAGTTCCGATTGGTGCCGCTCCATATCACCTGCCAGCTCCGACGCTCGATATCACTGGCGATCTAGAAATCGATTTCGCCCTGTCTAGTTTTGTCGATAGCCACGAGTCCCGTGACTATGAAAATTTGGAAATCGTTGTGGATAGTGAATAGTGGTTTAGATATGTAGGTTGGGTTGAAGAATGTTGGCGTTGGCGGTAGCGGAGCGTTCGCGTTGGCGATAGCCTACCGTTAGGTACAGCGTCTCGTTCGCGTTGGCGATAGCCTACCGTTAGGTACAGCGTCTGCCTTCGCAGAAGAGAAGGAAACAACCCAAAAAACTTCACAAGTAAGGTGAACACGCTTGGCAGTCTAGGTTTCAGCCAATTTATAACCAACAAACAGCGGCTCGATTTTATTTATTAAGATTCACAAACTTTTGTGAGCTTTTT
>JANNBD010000216.1:0-3566 GCA_031385105.1 Chamaesiphon sp. OTE_78_metabat_374 | reverse complement strand
GCCCCTTCGACTGAAGATGCCTTGGCGATATCACCTGAGGTACTTTCTTTGATTGCGTCCGTAACTGGTGCAGCCGCTGCTACTGGGGGAGTAGATCTCACTGACTGCAACTGTTTGCGGAGCAGATACACCATATTCAGCTCACTAATTTGATTGACAATCTGAATACTTTTGGCTAGTTCTGTGTACTGTGCAGTGGCTAATTGAGTCAGCAATTGCCCGTAAACTTGCTCGAAATCATTGCCACTTTGGTAAAGTTGCTGGCACAACGGGTCGACAATCTGAATACTGCTACTTTGTTCGATTAATCTTTTTCCCAATAGTTCTAGCATGATCGTCTGTTCTTGCAGTTGAGACGATTTGGATAGTTGACCATAGGCGTGAGTAACTAGCCGCGAAAACAGTTGCACGGCCAATTGTTTGTCCGCATCGGTTTTCCATTTACCACTATCGGGATGCAAGGATCGGGCAACAGCTTGATAGCGTTCTCTGATAATTCTTTCGTGAGCATCCACACTCACACCAAGGATCGCATGTCGATCGGTGAAGTCAAACTGAAATAATCCTCGTTCTAGTTGAAAACTCATATACTTTCGCGCGTACCAACAGGAAATCGTGGGGGTTTAAATGCACCGTCGTCTGAACTATTCACAGACTCGCGGGTGTGCATCTTCTTATATATTCCCCATTTCAAGCTCAATATTCACATTTTAAGCTTTAGGCTTTGGAAATTAGGCGTTAGGCTTTAGCTGTTAGGCTTTGGGGAGTAGAGAGCAAGTCTAGAAAGCCTATTCCCCTAAAGCCCAACGCCTAACGCCTACAACCAAGACCAAGGCTCCACACTCGCAACATGAAGTAGCTCCTGACTGAGTTCAGCGTGAAGCTGTCCATTAGTCGCCAGAATTCGACCCGATCGAATATCAAAAGGACTGCGATCGTAAGCAGTAACAATCCCCCCAGCAGCCTCGACAATCGCTACCCCAGCCGCCAAATCCCAGGGAGATAGTCCACGCTCCCAATAGCCATCTAGTCGGCCACAGGCGACGTAAGCAAGGTCTACGGATGCTGCACCTGCCCGCCGTACACCCTGGGTAATGTGGGTGAGATAGCAAAATTCTTGATAGTTATTATCGGGTGTTTCCCGCCTGTCGTATGCAAATCCGGTCACTAGTAGACTCTGAGCCAATTTATCGACTTTCGAGACGTGAATAGGCTTGCCATTACAAGTCGCGCCAATGCCCACTGCACCACAGAATAACTCCTTGTGAAAGGGATCAAAAATCGCGCCTACTGCTGGCACACCATTGATTAATAAACCGATCGAAGCAGCGGAGAATGGGTACTGGTGAGCATAATTAGTCGTACCATCCAGGGGATCGATCGCCCACAGATACTCAGCGTCTAGATCCCCAAATTGTCCTGACTCTTCAGCCAGGATCGAATGATCAGGGAAATGTCGCCGAATTACTTCTAGAATTACTGCCTCTGCTTGTTTATCTGCCTCCGTCACCAAATCGCCTGGACGACCTTTTTCCTCGATCGACTCTAGTTTGCCCCAGCAAGCTTGTAATACGTCTCCAGCAGCTAGAGCCGCTTCTGTCGCTACTTCCAAATAAGTAGCTAGTTGATTTGGTGTCAGTGTAGTTGATTGGGATGAGTTCATTGGCTCAGGTTATGATACGGCAGCATGTACATTTTACCGCTCAATCTCTGCTTGTTCAGCCGATTGTTAGCTCAGGTTAGAATCGCCAGATGACAGATTTTTCGGTAAAATGCTAAGACAAGTAATCACTTAATCCTTAATTCGATCGCCATGAACCCAGCAGAAAAGAACGAACCCAACGATAAAACGCTGGAAGCAATGAGACATTTTTCCGAAACTTATGCGAAAAATACTGATACTTACTTCTGTGTCGATCTTTCTGTTACTGCTGTAGTGATCAAAGGATTAGCCAAAAATAAAGAAGACTTGGGTTCACCGCTTTGCCCATGTCGCCACTACGAAGACAAAGAAGCTGAAGTTAAGGCTGCTTTCTGGAATTGCCCCTGCGTCCCCATGCGTGAACGGAAAGAGTGTCATTGCATGTTGTTCTTGACTCCAGACAATGACTTTGCAGGTAAAATGCAGGATATCTCGATCGAAGAAGTCAAAGCTGTATAAATCAGATCTGGCAGCAGTCTGAGTATATTATTAACCAGCATGGATTTTTGGGTACCCATTAAGGGCACCCCTACAGATAACTTGTGTAGGGATGTCCTCAATGGGTACTTAATGGCGCAATAGTCTACATGTATTTATGCAAGGTGTGCGAGAATAGACCTAGGCGAGTACTTGCCAAATTCAACTATTTCCAGCCTCAAACCCATGTCCGCTAATGAATCTGTCAGTCTAAACCATCCTATCCCCATCGATCTCATCAAGTATGACGATCGTGGTTTAGTTCCGGCGATCGTTCAAGATTATTTGGATGGCACCGTGCTGATGATGGCATGGATGAACAGCGAATCACTCGCGAAAACAATCGCCACAGGTGAAACTTGGTTCTGGAGCCGCTCTCGTCAAGAATTTTGGCACAAGGGCGCGACTAGTGGACACATTCAACACGTCAAAGATCTCCGCTACGACTGCGATAGTGACGCGCTCCTCGTCAGTGTCGAGCAAGTGGGCGATATTGCCTGTCACACTGGCGAACGAAGCTGCTTCCACCAACTCGATACCACCACCAAAGCAGCACCACCTGCGGATACGCTTTCAGATCTATACCAGACTATCTGCGACAGACGCGACAATCCTCAAGCAGGCTCATATACCCAAAGCCTATTCGCAGGCGGCGATAACAAAATTCTCAAGAAAATCGGCGAAGAAGCCGTAGAAGTCGTCATGGCTTGTAAAGACGATCAACCAACCGAGATAGCTGGTGAAGTTGCCGATCTTTTCTATCATACTCTCGTCGCACTAGCTCACCACCAAGTCAGCATTCGCGATGTCTATAAAGAATTGCAAAAACGCCGCAAGTAATTAGATCTGTAGGTTGGGTTGAAGAATGAAACCCAACACACCCAACTAGAATCTGAGTAGTCGCATAGGGTGGGCAGTGCCCACCAACTAGTATCTAAGCATTGTTTTCCCTAAAACCTAAAGCCCAACGTCCAAAGCCTAAAGCCTAAAAAAATGTTGACAGAAATTGCTCAAAAAACTCGACTAGCTGCTCAACATTTAGCCAGTCTTTCGAGTGAATTAAAGAATCAGGCAATCGAATCAATTGCGGCATCTCTAGAGCACCATGCTGATGAAATCGTCGCCGCAAATCTCACCGATTGTCAAGCTGCTGACGGAAAAATTGGATCGGCTTTATATTCACGCCTAAAACTAGACGCAACTAAACTAAAGGGTGCAATTCTTGGTGTCCGAGATGTGGGCAAATTAGCCGATCCAGTCGGTCAAATTCAGATTCATCGCGAATTAGATGCTGGACTGATTATGCACCGCGTGAGCTGCCCCGTCGGTGTCTTAGGGGTAATTTTTGAGGCTCGTCCCGATGCCGTAATTCAGATTGCCAGCTTGG
>JANNBD010000212.1:0-14687 GCA_031385105.1 Chamaesiphon sp. OTE_78_metabat_374 | reverse complement strand
GAGTTCAAGGAACCCAGCGGCGCGTGAGTCATGTACTCAGCAGCACGACGTGCTTGCCAAGGTTGAATATCATTCTTAACCTTGCTTAAGTCCAGACCGTTAGGACCACGAAGTGGCTCCAACCAAGGTCCTACTGGTTTGGGTAAATACCTGATGCGTTCTCCTTCGGGCGAAATCATCTTTGGTGGTGAAACGATGCGGTTCTGGGATTTCCAAGGTCCTTGGTTAGAGCCACTACGTGGCCCTAATGGTTTGGATTTGAGCAAAGTCAAGAATGATATTCAACCTTGGCAAGCACGTCGTGCTGCTGAGTACATGACTCACGCGCCGCTGGGTTCCTTGAACTCTGTTGGTGGTGTCATCACTGAAATCAACGCATTCAACTATGTCTCCCCACGAGCTTGGTTGGCATGTTCTCACTTCGTCTTAGGATTCTTCTTCTTTGTCGGTCACTTGTGGCACGCAGGCCGCGCCCGCGCTGCTGCTGCTGGTTTCGAGAAAGGAATCGATCGTGATAACGAAGCAACCATGTCGTTGAATGACATTGCTTAATCAATGCTGTTAGCGGCAACGCTGTAGATTGATCTGAACACAAAAACTCCTGTCGATTCGACAGGAGTTTTTGTATTTTAACTGATCGACTAAAGATATTTTAATACTAAGCCCACTGCGAAGATAATGATCTTCATTTCCATATTTATAAGATATGAGTGTGTGAATACTGGGCGGCGATCCATGCAATCCATTTTTCTAGATTGGCACAAAAGTTGCTTTTAGTCGCTTCTGCATACTGAAAGGTTTTCGCACAGGCGCAATTTCAGCAGTTGTCGGTGTCACTGTCCAATCGAACTGTTGCAACAACGTCGAGAGGATGATCTTCATCTCCATTTTGGCTAGCTCCACACCGAGACAACTATGCACACCACCACCAAAACCAATTAATGAGAAAGGCTGTTGCTGATCTTCCTCGCGCGGTGGCGCGAATCTATCGGGATCGAAGGTATCTGGATCTTTGTAAATTTCGGGCAATCGATGTGTCATCATTGGAAAAATGCACACGTACCAACCAGCCGGAATTAGATAACCAGCGTATTCAATATCTGCTGTCGCCATCCGACAAATAATAAAACCTGGTGGATACATCCGCTCACCTTCTTTGATAGTATTCGTCAGATTGGGTAGTTGGCGGAGCTGGGAGAGCGCAATTGGGTTATCGCCCATTACTTGCTGACATTCATCGCGCAATCTTTGCCGCCATTGAGGGCTATTCCCCAACTCAAACAACAACCAACTCATTAAGCTCGATGTGGTATCATGCCCCGCAAATAGAAAGCCAATTGCCTGATTGATTACCTGTGTCTCGGTAAAGCGATTACCATCTTCATCAATAGTATTTAACAGTAAACTCAACACATCCGTAGACTGTTCTAAATCTCCGCGTGCGGCTCTCTCTCGGATAATTTGGCGCACATAATCAAAAATCTTGCGACGAGCCGCTTGCCCTCTACCGTGCATCGTCAGCGGGTTATCCCATTTAACCACGCCATTTAGACTATCTACAAGGATTGTAAACCATTCGCTCACCTGCTCGATTTCTGAAGTTTTTTCACTACCGAGAAAAATCTTCACCACCATCTTCAGCGTCAGTTTGTGCAGTTCGGCACTGAGATCGATTGTCCCTTGTTTGCCCCAATCATCGATCGTCTCGGTCACAACAGCCTGAATTGTATCAAAATAAGATGCGATCGCCTGGGGCAGAAATACGGGTAAAATCAATTTGCGACTAATTCGATGCTGTTGCCCATCTTGCATCAACACCATATCAGGACTGAGAATCGGCGATAGAAATTTATTACCCAGCCGCGACGAGAGTTGATCAGATTCATCTTTAAACACCAGCCGATTCGCCTCTGGCCCGACTAGACAAGCGATATTATTAAATAATCCTGGCATGGATACTTTGAAAATATTGCCATGCTGTTGATTTCGCTCCCAATAAAATTGTTCGAGTTTGGTGAGTGCGCTAATTGTATTGCCGATCAGTGGTAATCCAGTGTCCCCAGGCATCATCTCAGCAGATTTGGGTCTATTAGTCATAGGGCAGCATTGAATGTGATGATTTTATTTTAAGCAATTTGAATATTGAACTCTCATCAAATATCTGAAATATGGCGATCGATTAAAAGTATTTCAACACTGATCCATCTACCATGATACAGATCTGTAGGGGCGGGTTTATGCCATCAATCTTGTGTGTAATGATAACGTTCAGGCAAACCCGCCCTCACTAGCAACATTCAAACCGTTCGGGTTATTGTGGGGTTGGGCAGGTTTGCACGAAGGTTGACTTCAAGTTTGAATTAGTTGCATAAACCTGCCCCTACAGATTTCTAGATCGATACAAACGTTGCTTTTAACTGCTTTTGCATCTTCGCTGGTTGTCGTACTGGCGAGATTTCCGCAGTAGTTGGTGTCACCGTCCAGTCATACTTTTGCAACAACGTCGAGAGAATGATCTTCATCTCCATTTTGGCAAGCTCCACGCCAAGACAACTATGCACACCGCCACCAAAGCCAATTAATGAGAAAGGATGCTTTTGATCTTCCTCCCGTGGCGGCGCAAATCTGTCGGGATCGAAAGTATCTGGATCTTTATAAATTTCGGGTAAACGATGAGTCAACATCGGGAAAATAAACACAAACCAACCAGTCGGAATTAGATAACCATCATATTCAATATCGGCTGTTGCCACCCGACTAATTACCCATGCTGGCGCATACAGACGTTCGCTTTCTTTAATTACATTAGTCATCTGGGGCAGTTGGCGTAATTGGCTCATTGCGATTGGGCTATCTCCCATTACTTGCTGCTGCTCATCCCGCAATCTTTGCCGCCATTCGGGATTATTACCCAGTTCAAACAGCAACCAGCTAATCAAGCTCGATGTTGTATCACCCCCAGCAAATAGTAATCCGATCGATTGATTGATGACCTGGGTTTCAGTAAACTTGTTACCATCTTCATCAACTGTATTCAGTAGCAAACTCAGCACATCGGTAGACTGTTCGAGGTCGCCCCGTGTGGCTCGTTCGCGAATTACTTGGCGAATATAATCAACAATTTTGCGTCGAGCGGCTTGCCCTCGACCATAAACAGTGAGGGGATTATCCCATTTAACTACACTGTTGATACTATCGACTAGAGTTGTGAACCACTGGCTTACCTGCTCGATCTCTTCCGTCTTTTCGCTACCCAGAAAAATTTTGACGACTACCGCCATCGTGATTTTCCGCAATTCGGTACTGAGATCGATTGTGCCTTTCTCGCCCCAATCGCTGGTCATCTCGGTGACAACTGACTGAATCGTATCAAAGTACGAAGCCAATGCCTGTGGCAGAAATACTGGCAAAAGCAGCTTGCGGCTGGTGCGATGCTGTGCCCCATCCTGGAGTAGAACCGTATCATTGGTAACGATGAATTCAATAAATTGATTGCCCAACCGCGATGACAATTTATCGGCTTGATCTTTTAATACCAGGCGGTTAGCTGCGGGGCCGACTAAGCAAGCAGCTCGGTTAAATACTAGTGATGATGTTTTGAAAATATTCCCATACTGCTGGTGCTTTTGCCAGTAAAATTCTTCGCGCTTGAGCAAAAAGCCAATTAAGCCACCAACGATCGGTAGTCCCACATCACCAGGCATCATCTCAGCAGACTTGAGTTTATCAGTCATAACAGCAATTTATTCCAAATTGTGGCATAATTTAGTTTATGAGCAAGTCCTCATCTTTGTCAAGCCAGACAAATCTCCGCCGTCAACCACAGCAAAAACGTGGTCAACAGCGGGTCGAGAAGATTTTAGTCGCCGCAGCAGAAGTATTTGCCGAGGCTGGTTTTGCAGCGGCAACAATTCAACAGATCGCCGATCGAGCCAACACTGCCGTCGGTTCTATTTACCAATTCTTTCCAGATAAGCTAGCAATTTTTCATGCCTTATTTACTAGGCATTTACAACAAATAGATATCATCGAAGCCGAATTTTTCAAGGGGGCGATCGATGCCCCCATTGCTGAGAAGATTGATAAATACCTAGATCCCTATTTCAGCTACTTCGAGCAGCCAATTCCCCGCTGTATTCTAATTCAGGTCTATCTACAGCCGATCGAAGGTTTAGCGGAATTGATGTCAGATTTACCTGATCGACTATTGCGCCAGATCGATAAACACGCTAATCTCTATTGCCAACGCAATCCCAATCTAAGTGTCGCGAAAAGCAAATTGCTGGCAGAAGTATTGCAACATATGACTACCAGCTTATTCCTGCACGCGACGCAATGCGATCGATCTCATCGTCAGGAAATCTACGCCGAGATTAAAAATGTCCTATATGTCTACCTCAATCCGCATATCGGCGATCATCTACTGGTTTCGCACAGTCAAAAGATGATCTGCCCAGATTGCCAGAGCGATCGAGTGGCCAAAAATGGTCGCCAACAAGGTAAGCAACGCTATGTGTGTAGAGGATGTGGGCGGCAATTTGTCGATCGCTATGTCGAAAGAGGATATCCTCTAGAGATTAGGCAAAAATGTCTCGATCTCCACGCGCAAGGAATCGGCTTTCGAGAAATCGAACGCAGTACTGGAGTCTCCCACAATACGGTGATTAATTGGGTGAAAAATATCCAGATCAAGTAGGGGTAATTCTACCCCTACTTGATTTGAATTACCCCCACTTTGATTCGATCGGTTTATTCTGTAGCTAGAACAGTGGATTCACTATCCACTGCTGAATCTACTTCTGCATCTGGATCTATGGATTCCGCCCGCTTTAAACTAAGCTGGTTGATCAGTGATAGAACACTGGTTGCTCGATCGAATGAGGTATCCTCAACAAAGATCACCGTGGGAGTGCGTCTGAGTCGGACCCGCTTGCCGATCTCGCTGCGAACATAGCCAGTCACGGCTTTGAGTCCTTCCATCGTCTCAGCCCGAACTTCGTCACCGCCATAAATACTGACAAAAACCTTGGTATGCTGAAGATCGCCAGCCACATCCACAGCCGTGACGCTGACCATCCCAGCACCAACTCTATCGTCCTTAATATCAAACAGAATCATCTGACTGACTTCGCGCTTAATTAGTTCAGCGACACGCGACACGCGACGAGTATTAGTCATAATTTTTAGTATATCTTGCGATCCGATCGACCTAACTTTTAGGAAATCGGTGTAAACCCTAACATTGCTCTAAACGTCAAAACCACTGTCATGACAGTTCCCACCAGAAAACCCACCAGTGCAACTGCGGTAATTGGCCGTTTCCACAATGGGGCCAGCCAACCAAAGGCGGAAATGAAGATACCGAGGATAATCGTAATAAAGTAACTGCCGTATCGTCCTACGTTATCAAAAAAATCACCAAACATTACACTTTTGATTCTACTAGCGATCAAGCACCATTATAGCCGAATCCCCAGCAATGGACTAACTCAGATCTTGGATTGAAACATAGCTACTGGTGTTTTGGTGGATAGTGGATAGTTTTAGTACTTAAGAGTAAGTCCAGAGGCTACTCCAACAGTTTTGGTGTGTCAGCGCAAGAAATGAACTAATCGGGCTTAGGTTTAGGTAATAATTCGTCCCGCAATCGTGAAATAATTGTGGCATCATCGACTCGATCGAGGATCTCTTTGATCACTGTATTTGCTCCCAATTGTCCCCAGGTACAGCCTGCTTCGAGATAAGTCTGGGCAGCCTTACCAACCATATACGCGCCGTAACCTGCAACCGCACCTTGAACGGCACCTGCACCCAGATAGCCAGGGATTGCCGCCACGTTCACGCTAGAACCGATTAGCAGGGCTGCTGTTTTCCCCACTCCAAAGACAACCCCAGTTGCTAATTCGCCGAGCAATAAGCTAGCACTACTAAAGATAATCCCATTTAATAACTTGGTCAGCTCATAGTTGGTCATTGGCAGATTATAGAGCTTGGCAAGCGATCGAATCAACCATAAATCGATTAATATTCCGCCTAATACATCAAAAACGGCAATTGGGTTTGCAGCTACTGCGATCGCTTTATACTTAGCAAATTTCCACACCAAATTATTTGCGTCTAATCTCATATTGGCTAGAGTACTTTTCGCCAGATTTGATTCAGCCGATCGAGCTTGAACGAGAGCATTGATTGCTAGTAAAGAGCGACCTTCTCTTGTCAATAATTCTTGGATTTTAGCTTTGAGTGGCTCAATTTGGGGCGCGGGTTTTTCCCATTTAGATTCTTTGGTACCATCAGCATATTCGATCCGTACTTGCAGCGGCGTGGGATCTGCGGCAATCATCACGACTTCATCTGCTGATAGTAGTCGTTGCAATAGTTCATCACTAGCACTACCGCCACTCAAATTTTGCAACTGTTTGTAGATGACTTGCTGCTCAATTTCGGGGTACAGATCGGACTTGTTAAATACCAGGAGTAACGGCTTTTGAGCTTGTCTCAATTCACACAAAGATTGATATTCTAATTGGGTAATGTCACCTGCAATAATAAACAAGATCAAGTCTGCCTGACGCACAACTTCCGCCGCCATTTGACCCCGCGCTTCGCCATCAATCTCATCTAGTCCAGGTGTGTCGATCAGATCGATTTGGATGATTCCATCAGGCGACCACCGTACCGATCTTGGAAACCTTGTCACCCCATTCAGCGGCCCTGTTTCGAGCACCTTTTCACCAATCAAGGCGTTTAGCACCGCTGATTTGCCCCTGCTGACCATCCCAAACACTGCAATACTGTAGTTGGTCTGCTCCAGCTTGGCTAAAGTATGTGCCAACGTGTCTAGATCGCTCTGTAAGCTCGACGAAACTTCCCCCACTTGTGTGACTGCATATCGATCTAAACTCTGCTTGAGACTCGCTCTAGCACGATCCAAGTCCAGAGACGCTGGCGCGGGGGAAGTTGGGGTTGGTTCAGGACTGCTTACCACTTGTGCCCCAGCAGCTTGAGCTAAATTTTGCTTGAGATTCGCTTTGAGCGGATCTAAATCTGGAGCTGCTGGTGCAGGAGAAGTTGGGGTTGGCTCAGGATTGCTCATGATGCTGAATGCACGATCGCGGGAATTACCCCCCAGAGTAACATTCCCGCGCTGATGATGAATACCCCGTTCCCAAAAAAACCGCTAAGATCGAGATTAGCGATCCTCTCATCGAGAGGCTGCGCCACAGATTACTCGAACATAAATAGAGAGAATATGCGTTTAATTTTGATGACTGGTAAAGGTGGTGTCGGGAAAACCTCCGTCGCGGCGGCAACTGGATTGCGGTGTGCCGAATTAGGTCATCGGACGCTCGTGCTCAGTACCGACCCCGCGCACTCTCTCGCTGACAGCTTCGATATGGAGATGGGACACGAACCCCGCGAAGTTCGCCCCAATTTATGGGGGGCGGAATTGGACGCACTCAAGGAGCTAGAAGGTAACTGGGGTGCAGTTAAGCGATACATTACCGATGTGCTCCAAGCGCGAGGCATGGAAGGAGTCCAAGCGGAAGAATTGGCAATCTTACCAGGGATGGATGAGATTTTTGGGCTGGTGCGGATGAAGCGACATTTCGATGAGGGGATTTATGATGTCCTGATTATCGATTCAGCACCGACGGGCACCGCTCTGAGACTATTAAGCTTACCAGAAGTTGGTGGTTGGTATATGCGGAAGTTCTACAAGCCGTTACAGGCTGTTTCCGTCGCACTTAGACCACTGGTAGAACCATTTTTCCGACCAGTTGCGGGATTCTCTTTACCCAATAAAGAGGTGATGGATGCACCTTATGAATTTTATGAGCAAATCGAAGCTTTGCAAAAGATTCTAATGGACAATACTGTCGCCTCTGTCCGACTGGTGACGAATCCAGAGAAGATGGTCATCAAGGAATCCCTGCGCGCTCACGCCTATTTGAGCTTGTACAATGTCTCAACAGATATGGTGATTGCCAATCGGATTATTCCCGAAACTGTGACAGATCCATTCTTCAAAACGTGGAAGGAAAATCAGGAGAAATATCGTTTAGAAATTCACGAAGATTTTCATCCGCTCCCAGTCAAGGAAGTGCCGTTGTATACTGAAGAACTGTGTGGACTTGAAGCTCTCGATCGGTTGAAGGATACGCTCTATAAAGATGAGGATCCCAGCCAAGTTTACTATAAGGAAACGACGACGAGAATCGTTCAAGAAGGCAACAGCCAGTACAGTTTAGAACTATATCTACCAGGAATTGCCAAGGATCAAATCCAACTTAATAAAACTGGCGATGAGCTAAATATTCGGATCGGCAATCACCGTCGCAATATGGTGCTACCGCAAGCTTTAGCTGCGCTTCAACCTACTGGAGCGAAGATGGATGATGATTACCTAAAGATTAAGTTTACTTGATGACTATCTAGATCATTAGCTGTCGGATTGGTAAAATCTAGCGGCTGGATAATTTCTACCCGCTAGATTTCCGCTGTTTGCGAAATCGCTACCAAAAATTTGGTAGTATATTAGTAGCGATAATTTTATTGCAAATATAATATTCAAATAAATTGAGTGTAGAGGTAATTAGAATGTCTCATCTCACCTGCTACCGTTTTAGATCAATTTTGGTTGGGATGGCGATCCTAGCTACTACAGTTTCGGTGTCTGCGAAAGAAGTTGACCCCACAATTAATATCAATCCGAGTATTAGATCGACCACCCCATCACAACCAGGCTTAGATATTGGATTACAACCAATCATCGCTACTGATGTCCCGCTTAAACCATCTAGTCAACCAATCGTCAGCACTCCAGCTCCAACCAATCCAAAGCAACCACTGGGCTTGGGTGTCAACACCCAAATTGGGACGTTGGGCATCGGTATAAATGTTGCGAAATCTCTAGCACCACAAGTTAATGGCAGATTAGGGTTTAACTTTGGGAAGCTCGATGTCAGTCGCACGGATAGTGGGATTAGCTATGATTCACAGTTGAATCTAAGCAGCGTCCAGCTATTTGGCGACTACTATCCCTTCAGCAGTAGTGGTTTCCGTGTTACTGGCGGTTTGGTTGCTCAAAATCATACATTCTCTGTCACTAGCAAGCCTAGTAATGGCAGTTATACGATCGATAATGTCCAGTATCCTGCCAGTACAGTGGGCAGTCTGACTGGTGAGTATAAGTATGCTAACTCGATCGCGCCTTATGTTGGCATTGGCATCGGTAAATCTACAAATGATGGTTTCGGCTTTAATGCCGATCTGGGCTTAATGTTTACAGGATCGCCAAAAGTCTCTCTCAACGCCAGCAATCCAGTTTTCAACACTAATCCAGTTACCCGCACCCAACTGGATAATCAAGTCCGTCGAACGGAAGGTGATCTCAAAGGATTTAATGTTTATCCCGTAATATCGGTTGGGCTTTCCTATGGATTTTGATCGGACTCAGTTTAATCTGACTGTGTTCACTGCGGATCCGCTCAGTGAACGCAGCTAGATTAACCATGTCTATGGGTGAAGAGGGACTCGAACCCCCGACCGACTACTTAGAAGGTAGTTGCTCTATCCAACTGAGCTATTCACCCGTACTAGCACCACAGCATAACATACTTTCGCGATAATCACAGCAATTGCTGACTGTATTTTTAGTCAGGGCTGCAAATAGGACTCCAAGCGATATCGCCAGCCTGAGCCAACCGCTGAAGATCGGCAATATTACTCTAGGCAACCTATAGACTAATAGTATTAAATATTACTATCAACCTGTGCGTACTGACGTATGGAATATGCCCGATCGAGTATGACGATCATCGATGCACCATTGGTAAATATTGAGATATCGACCGCTGCTGATAATTTAGGCTCAAGTTTACGGCTCAATTATCACGGCCAAAAATACGGTTTAGTTCAAGCTTTTGCCAGCTCCAAACTGAAATTAGCCCAGCAACGATGGGAACAAAAGATCGCAGTAGATAAAGCGGTACCAGCACAATATTTACTAGTGAGAGAGGTTGGTTACTATTCTTTATGGATATTGGATCAGAACGTCAATCTAGCTAGTCTGGATGAAAAATCTAATCACAATTTAGAATTGCAACAAGCTAGTATGTGGCTGTTTCAAGAACTCTGGCTACAATGGCAAGATTTGTTGGGAGCGCGACAACTCCAGATCTTTGCCGACAATTTATTGGACATAAACTCACCACTGAGATCGAGGGCAGATCTCGATCGATTGTTGAGTCTCGATCCCTCAAGCCATCAGCAGCTAGATGATTGGGAGCCAGATGATTTCAGCAAATTTGCTCGACAGTTATCCAATCTCACCCAGCTAAAAATGGGGCAACAGTTTGGGCATAAACTCACGATCGATATTATTGAATCGATGCCAGATTCACTGCAAACAATATTGCTCAATATCCTAGATCCTCAACCTCAATCAGATATTTCCCACCATGACTAAATTGCGATCGGAAAAATCAGATTCTCAAACTTGGTTGTGCGCGGAATATGTGACTTATTGGGGGATAATTTGGGCAGTCATTTCCACCGTCCTCTATCTAAATTTTAGCGTTGTTGATGTCCATGTGGCTCGGCCAGCATGGTTTATTTCCGCAACCACTGGACTAGAAGAGATTGGGCTGCTAATCTCTGGATATTTATGTTGGCGGAATTGGCAGAGTCCAAATATTTCTAGTGGTAGAGCTGTGTGGTTGTTATTTGCGATCGCCATTTTTGCCTTTTTTGGTGGCAATCTGTGGTTCTACTTGTGGGAAGTGCAGTGGGGTTTAGATCCGGCTGCTTCGGCTGGAAATCCGTTTTTTGTTTTATTTTATCTGATCCTGATTGCTGGAATGCGGCTGGCAATTCTCGATCGAGATGTTCAACTGGCTCCTCAACAGTGGGTGCTCGTGGGAGCTATTGCTGCCGTCGGTTTGACTATTGGCTGCTGGCTGACGACACTTCCAGCTAGATCAATGGCATTGCCTACCACATCCTCCATCGAGATCGCTCACGCTAGCTCTAATCCCCGCCTGACTGCCGGAATGTTCGCCCCGACGACCAATCATGAATCGATTGCCAATGGCACTTTGACTCGCTTGGAAACGCCGCCTGAGTGGGTATTAGCCATTGATCGATCGATGCAGCCTTTAGTCACCACCTTTAATTTATTTTATGTGCTGTGTGATTTAGTACTACTAGCTTTTGCGACAATTCTATTTTTAGGATTTTGGGGTGGACAATTGGGATTGCCCTGGCGCATGGCTGCACAAGCGGTATTGTGCTTTTATATTGCCGATACCTGGTTCGCTTCTGTCCACGATCGAGTGCAAGGATATGAAAGTGGCTCTATTATGGAAGTGTTCTGGATTTTTGGGATTGTACAGTTTGGCATCGCTGCTGCGCTAGAATTTGATAACTCCATTCGTGCTCGCCGTTTAGCTCGCCGACGAACCGCTATAAAGTAAACATGAGTTCTAAAAAAATTACCGCTGCGGATAAACTGGAGATTGTCAATCTCTATCGTCATGCTGGAGATACAACTGCATCTCTAGCAAATCGTTATGGAGTAAGCAATTCAACGATCAGTCGCATCCTCAAAACAGGTATTCCAGAAGTTGAATACGAAGTCTTGATTCAGCAAAAGCGAGGATTGAAAGTCGAGATTGAGGATGAATACGTCAGCACAATTGCGGCACCACCCATCAAAGTTCCACCAGCAACATCACAACTCGATCTCGATTTATCCAATGCCGAGCTATCAGACACCACCCCCACTATCGTTTTACCCGTCATTCCATCGCCAATTAGTACAGCCGAAGTAGATAACAACGCGCCGCGTAAAGTACGTCGCCGTTCTTCAGCACCATTGACAGTTGATAGCGGTGAGCTAATCGCAGTGGTTGAAGCTGAGGAATCTACAGTTGTCAAAATCGTAGCCCAAACCTCTAGCTCAGTAGTTATTCCCACAAGTGATGATGTCGAGCTAACAACACCACCCCCAATTTCGCGCACGCCAGTATTGCAAAAAATACTCGCCGATTCAGAGAGTAGATATGCGCCACGGATAGTTGTAGAAATTCCCACCGATGAGCTAGAGGAAGACGAAGATGATGACACCGAGGATGTCAATGTCTTAGCAGCAATGTTTGGTGAGGAAATAGCTGATGACGACGAAGAAGAGGAAGAAGATGATGATGATGCTACAACAGTCGATCAAGTATTAGATCCAAATCAGCTACTCACCAAGGATCGATTGCATGTTCAAATCACCCCGCTATCTCAGGCAACCTTACCACGTACCTGCTACATCGTCATCGACAAATTTGCTGAGTTAATCGTACGCCCACTCAAAGAATTTGCCGATCTCGGACAGATATCTAGCGAGGAAACCCAGCAGCGAACATTGCCAATCTTTGATAATCCTCGCGTGGCAAAAAGATTTTCCAATCAACGCACTCAGCGAGTAATTAAGGTGCCAGATAGTAAAGTTTTTTATAAGACTACCCAACACCTGAAGTTAAAAGGAATCACTCGCTTGTTGGTTGATGGGAATATTTATTCTTTGAATTAGTGAATGATGAATGGTGCCCACCATTCAAATTGCTAAATCCTAAAGTTGCCTAGAGACTGAAGTCTCTGCTTGTGATGCAAAGTCCGCCGTAGCGGTCTAGCTAATTTGTCCGCGAAGGCGGGCGTTGTTTCATTAGCCCCGATTTCAATCGTTCGCGTAGCGTTTGCCTTCGCAAAGGGCGGTACTTGAACGGAGCAGATATTCTTAACCTGAACTCACGTTAATTCAAAGCTGGTAACTTGTTCAAACCAACCACAACACTCGGATTACTCTGCTTGAGTTGGGCTTCAAAGCCCCAGCAAGCATCAGCGTTTGTTTTATTGAGTGCTGTCTTAGCTTGGCAGCGTTCCGTGAGAATTTGGGCAATGCTGGTGAGTAATAATCGATCGCTCTTTTGATATGCGGCTTCAAATAGTTTAATCGATTCACGCAGGTCATTATCATTCTTTTGTTCTCGCCCCCGAATCCCTAATAGTTGAGCTTTATAGTAAGTGAGTTCAGGATTTTGAGGTGCGAGTTTGATCGCGGCATTGATGGCTGTATTTGCTTTATCGTACTCCTTCAAATCTCGATAGCCCACATACATACCGCGCAAGGCTAGATATTTTGGCTCGGCATTCTTGAGCTGTTCGATCGCTTGTTTAGTGTCAGAAAATGGTACATTAACAGCAAGCAATAGATCCATATAACCTTTAACCAGATTTAGTTCTGGATTTTTGGGATCGAGCTTTTGAGCTTTATCCATATATTCAAATACTTTTTGGAGCTTATTCAAAGCACCTAACGCGCCACCGTTAGCTTTTTTCAGCTCATAAGCACCCAAAATTCCCAACCCCACACCCTGGTATAAATTTCCCCGCATCGGGTTAGTTTTCATCAATTGTTGAGCAGCTTTGGATGTTTTTTCACCATACTCTCGGACTTTTTCATAGTCTCCAGCACTAAAAGGATAGAGCGTATTCATCGCATAGGTTAGCGGCTCATTTGGTTCGGTTTTTAGTGCCGCTTCGAGGTGCTGTTTCGCTTTGACATAGTTACCGTCTCGAAACATGGCTTCTTTAGCTCGTTCCACATTTGAACCCTGCTTGGCTTTATTGCCTGTGGGCATGGGAATCATATTGCTACTTGGCTGGGCTGGTTTTGCCGCTACGGCGGGAGCAATAATCGGGTTCAATTGACTAATTGGTGCCACAATAGCCGATTGAATCAGTGTGATAACAGTTGCGAAAGTGAGTAATGGCTGTGAGGAGAATTTTAGGTTCATAACTACTTAATTAGTAACTACTGGGTGCAGGCGGGGTTTTTAATTAGTTGATAATCGATAGTTAATAATGGCTCAGAAATCACAATATACTATGAACGTGATGATCGATCGGATGTTCCGAGTTGGTTGCTGCGGAGATCTTTACCCCACCCCAGCCCTCACCTTTCCAAGGGGAGGGAGCAAGAGAACCTCAATCCCTAAAGCCTAATCCCTAAAGTCCAAAGCCTAAATTGATGCTAAAGCTTAAACACTTGTCCTATCATCCACCTGTGAGCGAACGATCGATTCTCACGGATCTTAACTTAGAACTGGCTCCCCAACAATTGGGGTTGATTGTGGGATCGAGCGGTTCGGGCAAGAGTACGCTGCTGGAGATTTTAGCAGGCTTGGCGAGTAGTACTAGTGGTGGTGTTTATTGGCGCGATCGAATGTTAAAGTCAGAGTCAATTCAACAGTTGAGTGGGCTAGTATTTCAGTTTCCCGAACGGCATTTTTGTACCAATTCAATTTTGGAAGAGTTGCGGCTGGGGCATCCTGAATTGGGTGCGGAGCGGGTGGAGCAAGCTCTCAGTTCCGTCGGTTTGGCAGATATCCCGCTGCATGTGTCACCCCACGCCCTCAGTGGCGGACAGCAGCGACGACTAGCCCTGGCAGTGCAATTAATCCGTCAACCACCATTGCTGCTGTTGGATGAGCCGACAGCGGGATTAGATTGGTCGATGCGTCAGCAGTTGGTAAACTTGTTGGGCAAGCTAAAGCAGGACTGGACGCTGCTGGTTGTCACCCATGATGCTGGTGATTTGCTAGCAATTGCGGATAAATGCTGGCGGATCGATCGAG
>JANNBD010000175.1:0-7548 GCA_031385105.1 Chamaesiphon sp. OTE_78_metabat_374 | reverse complement strand
GGTAGTCAAGGCTCCAGCCGCTGCTGCATAGCGAATTATCGCCGCACCTGATTTGGTTCCCGCTCCAAGTTGATGCAATATTCCAGCAACGAAAGCATCCCCAGCACCTGTTGTATCAACAGTATTAACTGTAAACGCTGGTTGTTGTCCAGTTGCTCCATCCAACCAATACTCACAAATGTTGCCGCCATCTGTTACGAAAATCCCTGTAGCTTGTGGTAAATATTGACAGAGCAATCGAGGTGATGTTTCACTATAAATTAATTCAGCCTCCTCTCGCGCAAACTTGACATAATCTGCCAGGGTTAATAACTGCTTAATTTGGGGAATGGCAGCTTCTACAGATGTCCAAAAAGTTGGTCGCCAATTGATATCAACCATGATTTTTACACCATGTGATTTAGCTAAATCTACCGCTTTCCAAGTACTTGCCGCACTGTGGGGATAAGCTAAAGCTAATGTTCCTAACAATAAGAAATCGGCATCTTTAAATAATGTTGGAGATACTTCACTCAGTTGAGCATCAGCAAATTCGTCGGTAGGAATATCACCAAAACCACCGAAGAGGCGATCGCCCTCGGCTGTTCTCAATACTTGTACTTGACGAGTTGGAGCGGTAGAATGAATCTGAAGTCCAGTAATATCAACTCCTTCTGTTACTAATTTAGCTGATAGTTGCGTACCTGCCTCGTCATTCCCAACGCAGCCGATAAATCTTGATGAGTTGCCCATTTTCACCAATGCACAAGCAACATTTGCAGGCGCGCCACCAGGGAGAGCTGTCCAGGATGTAACGTTCTCACTACTGACTCCGCTCTGGTTTGCAAGCAGATCGAATAGTACTTCGCCCAGACAAATGATAGTAGACATTGGATTTAGTGGATAGTGGATGGTGAATAGTGGATAGTTAGTAGAGAAAGTTGACAAAGCCAAGTTTTCAGATGAGTACTAATCCAGACAGGTTATTGAGCAGTTACTATTACGATTTGCCGGATGAATTAATTGCTCAGACTCCGGTGGTACCGAGAGATCGATCGAGATTATTAGTTGTTGAACCTACTGAGGGCTACCAGCACCGCCACTTTCATGAGATTAGGAATTTTTTGAATCCTGGGGATTTGCTCGTATTCAACAACACTCGGGTGATCCCAGCGCGGATTTATGGGTTCAAGCCCACGGGTGCGGCTGTCGAAATCTTACTAATTTCTGAGCAAACACACAACTGCTGGCTGGCACTAGTCAAGCCAGGGCGAAAGCTCAAACTTGGTACTCAAATTATCTTCCCCGCTCGTAACACTCAAGCCAAGCTGCCTCAACTTACTGCCACAATTATCGGTACAGACGAGCAAACTGGTGGTAGATTATTGCAGTTTGATTTACCCGATAATATCCCGTTTCTGTCCATTCTCGCCGACTTTGGCGAGATGCCGTTACCGCCCTACATCAATGCTAGTACATCAACCCCCGATCAGTACCAGACTGTCTATGCCAAAGTACCTGGAGCAGTAGCTGCACCCACCGCTGGACTACATTTTACACCCGAATTGCTCGATCGATTATCCGCCCAAGGCATCAACCAAACCTATGTCACCCTCCATGTGGGAGTGGGCACTTTTCGCCCTGTCGAAGTCGAAGATATCACCACTCACCAAATGCACCATGAATGGCTGGAAATCTCCCAGGAATCGATCGATCTAATCGAGTCCACAAAAGCTGCTGGCGGCAAAGTATACGCGATCGGGACTACCGCAGTCAGAGTGCTGGAAACAGCCGCCCAAACGGGCAAATTGCAGCCATATAGCGGCGATACCAATATCTTCATCTACCCTGGTTATCAGTGGCGCGTCGTCGATGGCTTGATTACCAATTTTCACCTGCCAGGATCGAGTTTGATGATGCTAGTTAGTGCCATGATTGGGCGACAAAGACTATTAGATTTATATCAACTTGCGATCGATCAGCAGTACCGCTTTTATTCATTCGGTGATGCAATGTTAATCCGCAATAATAGCTAATCTTAATTAAACCCACAGACGATCGATAGTGCAGACTGAATTTGCTGATAATAGTTGTCTTCTAGGATTCCAACTAACCCCAAAACTCTTTGTCCGTCTATCGATCTGATTTGAGCAATATCCAAAAATCTATCCTGATCTAGACCATTGCTCGCACTAGCTAAAACATTTACTACATAAGGTGCTTGCTTAGTTCCTGGTCGAAAGGGAATAGCAATTGTCAATTGACCATACTGATTCATAGTATCATTTTGAATAATCAAGCAGGATCGAGTTTTCTGAATCTCAGCTCCAATGGTGGGATCGAGTTTTACCCACCTAATTTCACCACGCTGATAAATTAATTTACCATTAGGCATCAATTCCGTCTCCCGCTAATCGATCCCACTCGGCAATTTCTGCTTGATATTCTGGATCTTGAATGTCTGCTTGAAGAGCCGCAATTATCTCATCTGCTAAGATCTTACGTCGCTCTTGAGTAATCAGTGAGTTTAGATAATCGCTTCGATTACCTTGAGCTTGTCGATCGATAAAAGATATCAGCTCTCGATCGATCGTGATCGCAATTTTTTGTTTCATTATTCTAATTTATGAGGTATAACAATACTATCATACTCCAGATAAACCAATTAAAAGCCGCTACTGACTTTAATCACTAGCGGCTTTCAACTTTCAATTACTTGTACTGAGCGTAGCCGAAGTATCAACTATCCACTACTAACCACCTATGCCCATTGAATCAATCCGAGTTCGTAAGGATTGCTCATGTGGGGGTTGTGAGGTAAAACGCGCAGAGACAAGCCTTGCAGCCCGCTGGCGGAGTAAGCAATCTCAGTGGTGTAAAGACTATTACCTGCACTGTCTTTGCCCTGGTAGGTCATTGCAGCAGTGTCTGCATCAGTGATTTTACCATTGGTGTCGATCGATCCTTTGTAGAGTTCGACTTGGATATCATGGGGTTCCAGACTACCCAAGCTAATCAAACTCTTGACGGCGATCGGTTGATTGACGTTAATATCTTCTGGGGCGGAGACATCGACACTGTTGATTTTGAGATGCGCCCATTGTTTGAACATCTTTTCTTTCCAGTGCGCGAGATCTTTACCAGCTTGGTAACTATTGTCGGTGACAACGTGATTGCGATCGCTAGCTGGGAAGTAGCCAGTGTTGGCATAGTCACGCAGCATCCGCGCGGTATTGAAGGTAGGACAATTGAGGCGAATCGCATCTTTCATCTTTGCTACCCATTTACGTGGTAAACCTTCTTTATCACGATCGTAGAAGAGAGGGACGATTTCTTGCTCTAGCAGGTCGTAGAAGGCATTTGCTTCTACTTCGTCTTGGTACTCTTCATCTGAGTATAGTTCACCATGTCCGATCGGCCAACCAGTCCGCACGTAATCAGCTTCATCCCACCAACCATCGAGGATACTCAAGTTTGGTAAGCCGTTCATGGCGGCTTTCATCCCACTGGTACCAGACGCTTCATGGGGACGACGGGGAGTATTCAGCCAGATGTCGCAACCAGCTACCATGACCCGTGATACATAGATATCATAGTCGGGCACGAATACGACTGAGTTCATCCCTTCGGTGCGAGTGAAGTGAACGATATCACGGATCAGTGCTTTACCTGGAATATCTTTGGGGTGAGCTTTTCCGGCGATGACGAATTGAACTTTACGTCCTTTCGTACCCACCATAATCTCTTTAATCCGATCAAGATTCCGCAGAAATAGTGTCGCACGTTTATACGTTGCAAACCGTCGAGCAAAGCCGATAGTCAACACACCTGGATCCAATGCTTCCTGAGCGTGGTTAATTTCCGATAGGTTTGCGCCACGTTCCTTGAGATGACCTACAATCCGATCGCGGACATAGACAACCATTTCCGAGCGACTGTGCTCGTGATTGCGCCATAGTTCCTCATCGGGAATTGAGTCAATTTTATTCCAAATTGGGTCTTCGATCGATTTTTCTGACCATTCAGGGCCGAGGTATCGATCGTATAATTCCTGAACGGATTTAGCAACACAACTGCGGGCGTGAACACCATTGGTGATCGAAGTAATCGGTACTTCGTCAATGGGCACATCTTTCCACATATTCTGGAACATTTCCCGCGAAACGACTCCATGCAATTTCGCCACACCGTTGACGAAGCTAGAAGTCTTCATCGCTAGGGCTGCCATACTAAATGGAGACTCTAGATCCCCAGTATTTTCACGTCCCAGTCCCATGAATTCATCTTTACCCAAGCCGTACACAGTTGCATAGTGTCCGACATAGTACATGGTTTTGTCGGGTGGGAATAGGTCAAATCCTGCACTCACAGGTGTGTGTGTGGTGAAAATCTGACTAGACTGAGCGACTTGTTTCGCTTCAAGGAATGATAATCCATCCCGTTGCATCAACACTTTGATGTGCTCAAGAATCAGGAAACCAGAGTGTCCTTCGTTCATGTGATAAACGCTAGGCTTGTGTCCCAACGCTGCTAGAGCGCGGAATCCACCAATCCCCAACATGATTTCCTGATGGATCCGCGTATCTAAATCGCCACCATACAGAGCATCAGTAATATCTTGATCGTAGGAGCTGTTTGGCTCGATGTTTGTATCCAATAGGTACAGGGATACAACACCTACCTGCACGCGCCAGACTCTGGCGTATACCATCCGACCAGGGTACTCTACCGCGATCCGTAGCTCGGTGCCATCAGCTTTGCGTTCGAGTTGAACAGGGATATTGTGAAAATCATTCACAGGATAACGTTCCTGCTGCCAGCCTTCGGCATTCAGGTACTGAGCAAAATAACCTTTCTGATACAACAAGCCAACTGCGACGAGGGGTAAGCCTAGATCACTCGCAGATTTGAGATGATCTCCAGCCAAAACGCCTAAACCACCCGAATAAATTGGCAGACAATCTACCAAGCCAAATTCGGCGCAGAAATAAGCAAAACATTCTTTACCAGCGCGGTTTGTCCGCTGGTGCTTGTACCAACTGCGGTCATTTAGATAAGCGTTGAGTTCTCCCAATGCCCGTTCCATGTGCGCTAAAAAGCCATCATCAGCAGCGACTTCTTGCAGCCGCGCCTGACTGACTCTAGCTAAAAGTGCAACCGGATTGTGACGAGTAGTTTCCCACAAATCTCGATCGAGTCTTTTAAATAGTTCTTTAATCTCCGTATTCCAGTCCCAGTAGAGGTTGTAGGCGAGCTGCCGTAGGGGTTGGAGGGAAGCTGGCAGGGAAGGAGAAACATTGAATGTACGGATAGGCTGCATCAATAAGGTTCCTCGACAATTAATTCCACAATCTACTATTTTCGCCCACTTGAGTCAGTTGGCTCAATTTTCTCCACAATGTCTTTAGAAATTAGCAATGATTGCTAGAAATCACCAGATAGTGCGCTCAATTGACAAGTACGTGAGTATTTTGCAACTGCTGTGGCTTTGTGACTTACTTTCGTTTAGTCTTGAAAATAATTTTAGCTGAAGATCGCAATTATTTGTGTGTGAATGGGTACAAATAAGAGAGCACAGTCAGAACTAGCTGCTGATGGACATCGCTGTCTGAGTTGGAATAGCTGCGGCAAGATTCAATCTCAAGTGGTTTAAGTTGAGCACAGCGCGAATCCAAAATCACGATCAAACATCTTTGTGATTAAACCGAAGTCCAGCCAATCTGCCCAAGCCAATATGCGGAAGCTAGATCGAACTTTGTCAATCTCCAAAGCAAACCTACTAAAATAATCGGTATGTCAAGCCACACATATCAAAACACCACACACGGAATCAAAACCAGCAGATATCTGTCTGGAATCATGTCGATTTGTGCAATCTGGAGCTTGCTAGCCGTCCAGTCTCCAGCTCAAGACATTAAGAGTGATCTGTCAATGGCAAAGTATCCTCTAGGCAAAGCTATATCCCAACAGTTTGGGGTAGCTTCTTCGCCAGCAAAAAGACAGCAGGATCGAGTATTGGCACAGAACTTAGACCAGAGTTCAACAAATATTGATATCAATAAGGACTTGCAACTGCAAGGGATTACGATCACGCAAGAGAGTGCTGACAAATCATTGCTAACTGTCAAGGGATTTATCAATAACCGTGGTGAACGGGCACATTATGTTTACTACATAGTTGCAAAATTTATTGCTAATGATACTGCGATTAAGCAGACAGTTATTCCTGTAAATATTGACTTAGAGCCTGGTCAATCCAAACCATTTACTCACGAAATTTCAGCGGATAGCGTAAATCCAATTGTTCCAGCCAATGTTAAACCGTTAATTGTTAAATATGAGTATCGTTGATTGGAATCCTCAAGCTTGAAACCTGGAGATCGTTAAGCAAGATAGTCTAACTAATCTGGGCGCGCATCTTGTCAGCAATGCCCTGTGACTCCTGCTGAAGAAAGTCAAAGAATGTACTAGCAACGATCGATAGTTGTTTGTCCGTTGGATAGATAATATACCAATGTCGCTCGATCGGGAAGTGTTCAACATCCAAGATTGTCAGCCCAGACATCGCATCTAGTGTAACTGTATGTTGGGAAAGCACCGATATTCCAAAACCTACTCCAATCGCTTGTTTAATTGCCTCATTTCCGCCCAATTCTAATCGAACCTTGACAGAGATATTGTGTTTGTTTAGGAGCTGTTCTACGGCATCACGAGTGCCAGAACCGCGCTCTCGCATAATAAACGGTTGACCTTGCAGTTCAGAGATTGGAATATTTTTTTTTCCGGCGAGGGGATGGTTTCTAGGTGCAACGACAACAAGCGGATTTTCGAGGAATGGATGCAGGGCAACATCTAAGCGTTCAGGAATTTTACTAATAATATATAAATCGTCGAGGTTTTCGCACAGCCGTTCTAAAACTCGCTCATGATTGGTGATTTCCAATGCAATATCTACACCTGGATACAGTTGGCAAAATGGAGCCAACGCACGCGGCATAAAGTATTTTGTCGTGGTGATTGTTGCTAATTTTAATTTGCCCTGTTTCAAGCCCTGAAAGTCGGCAATTTTCATCTCAAATCGGGACAATCGATCGAAGATATCTTGGCAGGTGGAAAATAATTCTTGTCCTGATGCTGTGAGATATAGTTTTTTACCAATTTGCTCAAATAAAGGTACGCCAATATTTTGAGTAAGTTGTTTGATCTGCATTGATACCGTTGGCTGTGTCAAAGACAACTCCTCTGCTGCACGAGTAATACTTGTTAGTCTCGCCACAGTTTCAAATACTTTAAGTTGATGGAGAGTAGATTGACGCATTTAAAGTAAGCGATACCCTGAGTATGTCGAAGGCGTACAATGAATTTGTAGAGTATAAACTATAGCCCATACTAACAATTGTAAATCGTTTTGAATTGATACTTTGACAGCTAGTGGGACAGATCCCCAACTGCTTGAATAAGTCGGGGATCTAGTAGAAGTGTTACCCCATTAATATCACTCGATCGATCACATGAATTATGCCATTATCAGCCTCGATATCTGGCATAATTACGGTGGAATTTTTGACC
>JANNBD010000150.1:0-3433 GCA_031385105.1 Chamaesiphon sp. OTE_78_metabat_374 | reverse complement strand
TTTGATGGCTTAAATGACTGGCATTTTCTGCGCGCGATCGCCTTTCAACGCCCAGATTTAGTCGAACCATATATTCATCTGCTCGATCTCGAAGCTTACGACGAAGCTTAAGTTAGTTGATAACTGTTTGAATTGTAGGGTGTGTTACTGCGGAGCATAACGCACCTAACTAACCACCACTGTAATGCTTTCATGTATATAGACCGTTATCGATATAGATCGTTATCGATATAGATCGAAACAGACAAATCAAATTCATGCGAGTCGTAATTGGAATTGGTGGTGGCATCGCAGCATATAAAGTCTGTGAGATTATCTCCAGCTTGTTCAAAGCCGGAATCGAAGTCAAAGTCATCCTCACCGCTGGCGGTGAAAGATTTATTACGCCCCTCACCGTCGCCACCCTGTCTAGACATCCAGCATATACCGATCGAGACTTCTGGCAACCAATCCACCATCGCCCCCTGCACATCGAATTGGGCGAATGGGCAGATTTAATCTTAATCGCGCCTCTAACTGCAAATACCCTGGCTAAATTAACCTACGGATTAGCAGATAATCTATTGACGAACACGATATTAGCCTCCACCTGTCCAGTGCTACTCGCACCAGCGATGAACACCGAAATGTGGGAGCAGGTATCAGTCCAGCGCAATTGGCAGTTATTGGGTCAAGATTCGCGCTATCATGCGGCTGGCCCTGCAACTGGATTACTGGCTTGCGATCGAGTCGGTACAGGTAGAATGTCCGAGCCGGAGGTCATCTTGCCCTATATTCATTCCCTCTTGCATACCCACGGCAAACTTGACTGGCTGGGGACTAGAATCCTGATTAGTGCTGGTGGAACGCGAGAATTTTTCGATCCTGTCCGGTTTATTGGCAATCCTTCAACTGGTAAGATGGGGCTGGCACTGGCTCAGGCAGCGGTACATCGGGGGGCAATCGTCACTCTAGTTCATGGTGCATTGCCAGACATCACCATTGATGACAGAATCGACAACATAGCTGTAGTCAATAGCGAGGAAATGCAGGATCAGCTACTCGCGCACTTTCCCGCCGCAGATTTGGTTATAATGTCAGCAGCAGTTGCAGATGTCAAGCCAGCTAGCTATAGCAATCAAAAGTTGCCCAAAAAACTTCTGCCAACCGAGCTAAAATTAGCAACTGTAGACGATATTATTGCTAGATTAGTTCAACTTAAACAACCCCATCAAAAATTAGTTGGCTTTGCGGCTCAGACTGGTGATATCGTTACGCCAGCTTTAGAAAAACTAGCGCGAAAACAACTCGATGCGATTGTCACGAATCCAGTAGATTTACCAGATAGTGGCTTTGGTAGCGATCGCAATCAAGCAATAATCCTCAAGAAAAATGGCGACCGCTTTGAGATTTTACCCTGCTCTAAGTTAGAGATGGCACATCAAATTCTAGATCGTATCTAGTCGATCTTTTACTACGTTTCAAGCAAATAAAAAATAGATAGTATTCAGCAAAAGGCTATGCCAGATCCATCACTTCAAACAATATTTGACAGGTTATCCAGAGATCTAGCGAGAGATGTCCTGATTCAAACCACCACGGACGAACTCAGAAAGACACTTAACGCCGATCGACTAGTCTTATACTATTTCTATTACGAATGGGCGGGACGAGTCACTTTTGAATCATTAAGTGACCCCAAATTTTCGATTCTGGGTGTAAGTGGCCCTGATGAATGTTTCAATGGTGAATATGCTAAACTCTATGAAGATGGCCGAATTAGGGCAATTGCCGATATTGAATCTGAACCAATTCAACCCTGTCATCGCGATTTGCTGAGAGAATTAAATGTTAAAGCAAATTTAGTCGTACCTGTGCTGATCGATCGAGGATTGTGGGGACTATTAGTAGCTCATCAATGTCAATCTATCTATGCTTGGAATCCTGCCGAAATCACGGCGATGCAAGCAGGTGCCGAAAAATTAGCCGTGAGCGAAAGTATTCGCAACAGCTAGGAAGTTTGATGACGGTGAACTAGACTTCACAAACGTTTTCAGCGAGGTCTCTGATTAGTAACAGCCGTGAATTTAGATACATATCTAGATCTTGAGTTTCTTGGGCATTCAGCACAATCTGACCTTGGACTTTTTGAATGATTGCCTGAGCTAAATCAATGTCAGGCAGCGAAAGTAGCATCGAATAGCTAATTTCTGACACTGCCTTCCAAAATGACCGGAGTAGAGTGGGACTAATCATAATATTTTGATAATGGTTCTCCTGAGAAAACTTAATCTTTTCTTTATATTACCCGCTTTTATCGCAAATGAACAGCAACTTTAGAGCTGCTGAATCATTGATGGTCATAGGTTTTCAAGTATAAATACTCATGCTGTCAAATGAATCTCCCCCATCCCCCACTACTTTCGATATGCTGTCATCGGTTCCTTGATCAGCCGGATGTACAGGTGGCGGAACGTAGATTTGATTACCCGTGGTAAGGCAAAATCGATCGGGACTAGAGCCTCAGGCAGTTTCCAATCATTACAGCTCAGATCTGCTGGACGCATCAGGGGGAACTCGATCGATTCTAATTCGGGTGCTAATCCCAACCGTTTAGCTGCGGCGGCTGTGGGGACTAGGTGCTCCTCTACGTTCAAAACTGCCAACATCGCTACATCGAGCGCAAATACATCCGTAGCGGCACCCAGCACGCCGAGCAAGCGGGGTTCACCACCGCTGGGGCCATTTCCCTCATGACCGATGATTCCGTCGATGATGGTCAAATTTGGGCTAATTGCACGGGCAGTTTCCACCAGCATTTCACCAAACCGTTCGGCACTTTTGCCAGATTCCATGTGCCACCAGGCTTTCATCTTGCCAGGGACACAGCCGAACAGATTTTTTACGCCCAGAGTCATCGTCAGTTGCATGTGGGACTTGACTTTGGGCAGGTTGATCACTACATCAGCTTCGATCGCTTCTTTACTCAGCAACAGGTGGTTAAACTCAGCACTGGCTGTTTCATAGCGTTTGCCATGAAACTCGACGACTGGCAAGTCTAATTCAGCCATCATCGGCAAGTAACCATTGGATTTTGCTACCCCCATCGCACTACCAAAGGCGGGACTGTCGCCAAAAAACGGCTTACCACCAGCTTCAATTACCAGTTCGGCAACGCATCTAACTAGTTCCTGGCGAGTGACACATTCTTTAGTGGGACGCGCACCAGTCAACAGATTGGGCTTGAGCAAAACTCGATCTCCAGGTTTGACAAAAGCACCAATACCACCAAGTGGCGCGAGGACTGATTCGATCGATTGCCGCAGTGCTATAGCTTCGTAAGAGGTAGCACGAATGAGACTAACAGTTGGAGACATAGAGGGCTGGGGGCTGAAAGATAACTTAACTATTCACTCTCCACTATCCACTATTCACAATCCCAAGTAAATAATAG
>JANNBD010000103.1:0-15712 GCA_031385105.1 Chamaesiphon sp. OTE_78_metabat_374 | reverse complement strand
ATCGATCTGCCATTTCCCATCAACCAATTGATAGCGTAACCTGTCGTGGAGCCGACTGGGACGACCTTGCCAAAACTCGATTTCTTGAGGTACGATCCTTACACCGCCCCAATGCGGTGGTTTGGGAATTTGGCGATCTTGGTATTCGGTTTCCAGTTGTTGGAGCTTTTGTTCGAGGATCGATCGATCCCTAATTACGGTACTTTGCTCCGAAGCCCAAGCACCGAGCTGACTACTGGCTGGACGGCTGTGAAAATAGCCTGTAGCCTCTGATTCTGATACAAACTCGATCTTGCCCTCAATCCGCACTTGACGCTCCAGATCGCCCCAGAGGAATACTAGCGCGGCATAGGGACAATTTTGCAGCTCGACACCTTTTTGGCTATTGTAATTGGTGTAGAAGACAAATCCTCGATCGTCAAAATCTTTCAGCAGCACAATTCGCGCCGAAGGCTTGCCCTCATCTGTCACCGTTGCTACCGTCATCGCATTTGGTTCGAGGATATCTGCTGCAACCGCCTGCTCGAACCAGATCTTAAATTGCTCGAAGGGGTTCGCCACGATATCTGCTTCGAGTAATCCAGCCTGGGTATAATTTTTGCGTAAGTCCGCGATCTTAGTCATGAATTAGTGGATGGTGAATAGTTTTAACTTTCAACTTCTAGCATTTTTTTGGCAACTAACAATTGCTCTTGTTGTGCTTTGCTAATTTCAGGATAAGCTAAATCTAATTGTTTGAGCCGACTACAAATGATTTCAGCCACCGCCAGACGAGTAACCCATTTCTTGTCAGCGGGAATGATATACCAGGGAGCTGCGTCAGTACTTGTATGATTGAATACATCTGTATAAGCAGCTTGATAATCATCCCAATGTGTCCGCTCTTTGATGTCACCAGTACTAAACTTCCAATTCTTGGCAGGCTCATTAATCCGTGCTAAAAATCGACGTTTTTGCTCGGCTTTAGAGAGATTTAGAAAAAACTTGATGATCACTGTACCATTACTCGTCAGGTAACGTTCAAAGTTATTGATTTCTTCAAACCTTTGCTGCCAAATCTGTTTGAGATCGACGTTGGGTATTCTTTGAGCCGCCAGTAATTCTGGATGGACCCGAACAATTAAAGTTTCCTCATAATACGATCGATTAAAGATGCCAATTCTGCCCCGCTCTGGTAAACATTTGGAAGTGCGCCACAGGTAATCATGGTCTAATTCTTCCTGGGAAGGAGCCTGAAAACTGTACACTTGGCAGCCTTGAGGATCTACCCCAGACATCACATGCTTAATTGTACTATCCTTGCCCGCCGCATCCATTGCTTGGAAAATGATCAGAATTGAATATTTATTCTGAGCGTAGAGAATATTTTGATACTTTGCTAATTGGATAATCCCAGCAGCTAATTTAATTTGAGCAGATTCTTTACTCTCAAATTGACCTGTATCTGCTGGATTATAATGCTTGAGATCGATATTTTTGCCTGGTGGAACGAGCATGTTTAGTGTGGATCTGGATATATTGACTATTAGTTGATATTAGCAGCGTCAAAACTTGTTTGAACATTGAGTTTTGTAATCAGTCCAGTTGCTTTTAACTGTAAAATTGCTTAAATTCTAAGTGTATATTTCAGGCGAAGATTAGTCATGACAGATCTAGTGCAGCAAAAATGTGTTCCTTGTCATGGTGGTGAAACAGCGATTACCGCCGCTGAAATAGCAGCATTTCAACCACAAATTCCCGACTGGTGCCAGTATCAAGTCAATGGGGAAGATCGGATCGAGCGAGTATATAGATTCAAGGACTTCAAAACTGCGATCGGATTTACTAATGCCGTGGGTGATCTTGCCGAAGCCGCTGCACATCATCCAGCACTACTCACCGAATGGGGCAAAGTCACGGTAACTTGGTGGACGCACACAGTCAATGGACTGCACCTCAACGATTTAATTATGGCAGCAAGAACTGACGAGTTAGCCAAACAGTTTGGCTAAAGTGCTGGTTGCTATTTGAATTAATTCGTTGGCGTTAGCCTCTTCTGTAAGCGCAAACCGTAGGCTATCGTACCTGGTGTTAGCCTGTGGTCGCCACAAGCAAACGTGACCCTACCGCCAACGCGGAGCGTCTGCCTAAGCAGACAGAGAATCGATTAAAACTGTGCGCGCGGAGTGTAATTAACCAATGATTTTAGTTTGCTCTATTCTGGCTTGGGGGATGACTCTGACAGTTTTGTGGACAGTTTTCTGTCAACTTCAGTCAGGATTTAGTACTGTCAAGCGATTGCACCAAGTCCCCTGTCACAAGTGCCAATATTTTACCAATAGTCATCATCTCAAATGTACTGTCAATCCCCACATTGCCTGTTCGGAAGCAGCCATAAATTGTGGCGATTATCAATCAGTTTGAAAACGTGTAACTGAATCTAAAGTAACAGCCTAAAGCCTAACCAAATATGTCTTTATATAAAGGAATATTTCAATTCTGACCAACTGAGCCGATTTGACAACATCCCCCCTGAGAGTCCGTGCTAACATCCGTCAGTGTAAGCAAAAGTCATTAAGAAGAGAGTATAGCTGTGGTACTACGGGTTGCTGTTGTCGGTTCTGGTCCAGCGGGTTCTTGCGCCGCTGAAGTGTTGGCGAAAGCTGGTATTGAAACTTATTTATTTGAACGCAAATTAGATAACGCCAAGCCTTGTGGTGGTGCGATTCCTCTGTGCATGGTGGCTGAATTTGACTTACCGTCACATATTATCGATCGAGAAGTGCGCCAGATGAAGATGATCTCGCCTTCAAACATTGAAGTCGATATCGGTCAAACTCTCAAGCCTGGTGAATATATTGGCATGTGCCGCCGCGAAGTCCTCGATGGATTTCTGCGAGATCGAGCTGAAAAGCTTGGTGCTAAATTAATTAATGGTACTGTCCATAAGCTGGAAATGCCTGGACTAAATACTACCGATCCTTATGTACTCCACTATGCGGATCACTCCAGTGGCAGCATCGAAGGTGAAGCAAAAACCCTCAAAGTAGACTTGGTAATTGGTGCTGATGGTGCCAATTCCCGCGTTGCTAAAGCAATGGATGCTGGTGACTACAACTATGCGATCGCCTTCCAAGAGCGGATCAAACTACCTGAAGACAAAATGGCTTACTACCATAGTCTCGCGGAAATGTATGTCGGCGATGATGTCTCCACTGATTTCTACGCCTGGGTATTCCCTAAATTCGATCACGTAGCGGTCGGTACAGGGACGATGAAGGTACACAAAGCTTCGATTAAGCAATTGCAAGCCGGAATCCGCAAACGGGCTGCCAAGAAGCTCGAAGGCGGCACCATCATCAAAGTTGAAGCTCACCCCATCCCTGAGCATCCACGCCCACGGCGGGTAGTCGGACGTTGCGCCCTCGTTGGCGACGCGGCTGGTTACGTCACTAAGTCTTCGGGTGAAGGTATCTACTTCGCCGCAAAATCTGGACGGATGTGTGCAGAGATGATCGTCGAACGTTCTGAGCAGGGTGCAAAAATCCCGACTGAAGCGGATCTGAAGGCGTATATCAAACAGTGGGATAAGGCTTATGGCTTGACTTATACTGTCTTGGATATTCTCCAACGGGTGTTCTACCGTTCCGATGCGACTCGCGAAGCGTTCGTCGAAATGTGTAGCGATTTGGATGTCCAGAAGCTCACTTTTGATAGTTATCTCTACAAAACTGTCACAGTTGCTAATCCCATCACTCAGATGAAGATTACCGCTAAAACGATCGGTAGTTTACTCCGTGGTAATGCTCTGGCTCCGTAGTCACTATTGATTTTCAACTCACACTTAAACTTGAGGCAGATACTTTATGTATTTGCCTTTTTTGTTGACTCACATCTTGCATCAATACATCACAACTATTACTAAGCGTAGATCCAAAGGTACCCACGAGGGGCACCCCTACAAGTTGCCTGTAGGGGTTCCCCCCGCATAAAAACGCCGCTTAATGGGTACCCTAAGATCCACGCTAATTACTAATATTTTTATACTAGTGCAAGATGTGAGTTGATAGATCGAGATTTCAATTTTGGCGAGGGCTAGATGGACTGTGATCGACTTATTTGATTTTCGGCAAATACCCGAATAAAATCAAAGTATTTTTGTAGGGTGGGCACTGCCCACAGATCATTTTCGACTTAGTAATATCAATATCTAGAATGTTAATATCAATTGATTAGCGTAGAGACAAAAATCAAACTCTTTTTGCTCCGGCTATACACGGTTTGTGGGCAATGCCCACCCTACGATTGCTGCTTTTGATAGACATTTTTTGAATCTTTGTCAATAATTTTCGATCCATCAATTATTAATTTGCTCGTCACTTTAGAGGCATCCATTATTACGATTAGCTCATTGTCCATAACACTGTATTTTCCTGACTCTTGAACCATATCATAGGAGCTTCCAGACTTAAAATGTTTTACTTGAACATCAATCAAGTTACCTGATTTCAATTCAATATATTCATCTTTAGCTTCTTCACGAACGTACTTTCCAAGTATATTAGAACTACTTTCAATCGAATTGGAGCTACTCAAAGTGGCAGAACAGCCATATGAAAAAGCAGCTAGAAGTACTAGTCCACAAGCAGCAGAAAAAACTCTCACGATTTTATCCTTAAAAATACAAGATTAGATAAGCGTAAGCAAAAACCACAAATAGGATAGGCTTACACTTGTCTAGTCTACCCATTTAGCACTCGAAATCTTCTACTAATTTAGGAATAGCAGCCGTAGAGTACTTGGTGCGCTTGGTGCGTTATGCTGTTACCGAAGGTAGGCTACGCCAACGCGGTAACACACCCTACACAGTTACTATTTATTTGATGTGTTAATGCTCCAAAGATCGAGTAGTTCAGCCTCGCTGGTTTGATTGATGTAGTGAGGATAGACAACCTCGCGGAAGAGTGTTTTAGTGTGGGGAAAGAGCTTGGACTGCACTACTGGATTGTAGTCTCGATCGAGTGTTTCTTTTCGCATCTTTTGACGATCTTCTAGAGAATATTTGCCGATTTGCATGTGGGGAATCCAGGTGGAATGAATGGTTAGTCCCAGATTGATATCAGGATGACTCAATTGATAAATTGGTTTGCCTGTAAAGTCATCGGCGTGGAAGATCCAGATCTCGTCTTTAGCGACAGTATGGGGATTATTTGGTTCGGCATCGGACATAATCGCGCAGACGATATAACCGTGGGTGGCGGGATCTTTGTCTGGGGGACACGGCTCTTTGCTGGGGACAAATTGGGGACTGCGGGCTAGATAACCGATGGGAAATTCAAAGCTATCGACAATTTTCATTTGCTCGGTATCCAGCCGGAGTAGACTTACGGGCATATCTGACGTGGGTAAACCTTCGATGGGGATGACACGATTGTCTCGATCGCGATATGCTCGATAGATTCGTTTGGGAATAGTTTCCCAGGAGAAGCCCCAACCCATCCAGTATAAGCTGGTAATTTTTTCGCCCGTTTCGAGTTCGCTATCGCGGTTGAGGTTGCGGTGAGTATTGACAGAAACTGACCAAGTATTACGTCTGGTGGGATTGTCGCCTGCATCGCTGAGGAAATTTGCAGAGAGGACGGCACCTGTGTCACCATCGATCGTGTATCGTGCCACACTATTGAGGTCTACGGGGGATGGTTGCATTCCGCGCAGCTCTCGCCGCAGACATTTTGCGGGTGGAGTAGCGGGTAATCCTTTATTTACACCTGCCAAGATTTCGATTCCCTTGGTGATCATGGGGGTCTTCTCACAGTCGAGATCGACAGATTCGTCATATTCACCAATCCACTCAGTTACATCCCAGCCACCATTGTGAGCAGACATTAGGGTGATTTTACCGTCGGGGTTGCGGTAATTGGTGACAAAGTGGGAAACTTCGCGGGGAAGGACGATTTTGATGGCGGTGAGGGTAGCTGGTTCTCCTGGAATCGTGGGAAGATCTAAATCCGATCGCTTAATCAGATACAGGTTAGCATAGGGTAACGGTTGGACTAATTTCAGGAACATTAATGACAACCAGTAGCCAACTTGGACTGAATATTTACGAATATCACCGAATAGAAACGGGGCAAATATTTGAGATATTTCAATCTTGAAGGCAATATCACCGACGATGATATAGTCCTCGGTTAGAGCCATCTGATGAATCGCTTGCAAGATAATTACAGGCTCACCATTAGGCAATACTAATCGCCATCTTTCAAATTTTTGGTTGTCAAATTGATAGCGGACTAAGTAAGTAAAAGCACCCCAAGGATTTTTGAGAATTACGCCATCTTGATTTAGTCTCGCTTTGAGCCAGCGGCGAAACCTGTCCAGCACGCTGAGTAAGCTCAATCCGGCTGAGTAATTAGCCGTAATAAATTCTCCGGCTGAATCTGGTTTGTCAGGATTGAGGTACTGTAAATGATCGCAAACTGGGTGAGCCGGATTGGAATAGGGTTGAAATACTTGAGTCAGCCAGTCGGGTTGCTTGGGGGCTAATCCTTGCCAATTACTCGCCGCGCCAATTGGTTCGAGCAATTCGAGTGTATCAGGATCGATAATATGTGGACGGGCGGCATCGAACGTCACTAGTAGATGCTCTTTAGTAGCGACAAACGCGGTATTCATCTGATTGCGAGTACCGAGTAAGAGGCTATGGCGCACCATTCCCCCATCGAGAAACCGATAGCCAAATTTATCAAATTTTGGGACTAATTGAGCGGCAAGATCGGCGTAATAGCACGGCGTTTTCATCATCCGTGTTTTGAGGATCGCCGTGCCATCTTCAAAGCCTAACCGATACAGCATCCCATCTCCATTCAACACCATTCGATCGCCCCGCGCATATTGATCGGGGCTAAAAGTGGTCACAGGCGGCAATGGACAAGCAAAAAAGGCATAGCCCCAGAGATCTGCGGGGAGTTTCCAGGTAGCCGGAAGTTGAGATTGAATTTCTGTGGGTAACTGTTCTGCATCCGTTGCTGGAGTTGTGGCAGCTACGGTGATTAAGCTGCCGTAAATTGGTTGAGTGTCAGCACTTAATCGAGTTAATACATCAGGATCTAGTTCGGCAGCTTGCGCTGGACTCAGATACCAACATAGCTGTAAATTGAGCGGAGTTGGATCGTGTTCTCGTCGTCGCTTGCGAACATCGGTTAAATTGGTACCGATCGCGGAATAGGGAGTAAAATTGACACTCTGCGCTAAATTAGGCGTATTTTGGGCTTTAGACACGATCGCACCTTCACTGATAGAATAATTCGGCTTGAGTGGTTGCTGTTTTTATTCGCCGTTAGCAAAGCTATTCGATCTCTGTAAGATGAGAATATCTCGCTTCAGCACTTGTAGTTGACTAGATGATGTAAGACAAAACCTATCCATCATCTACAATACCCCGCTTCGATTCGGGAATATCAAAAAAATATCTAGACAAACTCAGTGGTAAATATCCAGCCCGAACTAAATTCAAGCTTCCAGCCAGCTATGTGTGAAGTCCAGGGAATTGGATTGCATTCGGGCGTAACTACTACAGTGCGAATTAGCCCCGCAGATCGTGGCATCGGGCGTTATTTTGTGCGGATAGATTTACCAGCACAGCCTCAGATTCCGGCACATATTAGCTGTGTCAGCCAGACTACTCTTTCGACAGAATTAACTGCAAATGGTGCCTCGGTGCGGACTGTCGAACATTTACTCGCGACTTTGACTGCACTGGGGATTGAAGATGCCCGGATTGAAATCGATGGGGCTGAATTGCCCCTGCTAGATGGTTCGGCACGAGTTTGGGTTGATCGACTCATTCGATCGATCCCAGAGTCCATCACAGCTCATTTAGACACGTCTGGAGTATTAACTGAACCAGTCTGGATTCGTCAAGATGATGCGTTTGTGGCAGCACTGCCATCCTCAGTGTTGCGATTCACCTATGGTATCGATTTTGACGTAGATCCGATCGGCAATCAGTGGCACAGTTGGCAGCCAGACAGAGAGAATTTCTCGACCGAAATTGCTCCAGCGCGGACGTTTGCCCTAGCTTACCAAATCGACCAACTCAGAGCCGCAGGACTGATCAAAGGTGGTAGTCTGGACAATGCCCTAGTTTGTGACGAACATCAGTGGCTTAATCCCCCCTTGAGATTTCCCAATGAACCATGCCGCCACAAGCTCCTCGACTTAATCGGCGATCTCAGCTTGCTGGGTAAAATCCCTCAAGCACATTTCATTGCTTATAAAGCCAGCCATCAATTACATGTCCAATTAGCACAAAGGCTCCATGAGATGGGATATTAGAACAGTGAATAGTAACTACCGCCAACCGATCCCCAACTATTAGGTCTAAATGTCTACTACACTCGATCGATCTCAAGAGACTATTGCTATTGCGGTCGAACCAGCACAGCAAAACACTTCCGTGCCAGTGAAAACCACCTTCAATCTTCAAGAAATTCACAAGCTGCTACCTCACCGCTACCCGTTTGCCCTCGTCGATAAGATTATCGACTTTGTACCTGGAGAGAAGGCAGTTGGCGTGAAGAATGTTACCTTTAATGAACCCTTCTTTCAAGGGCACTTTCCAGGGCATCCACTCATGCCTGGAGTGATGATCATCGAAGCAATGGCGCAAGTCGGTGGCATTATTCTCACCCAACTCCCAGAGTACAATGGAGGATTATTTGTTTTTACAGGGATCGATGGCACCAAATTCCGTCGCCAAGTGGTGCCTGGGGATCAATTGATTATGACAGTGGAACTCCAGACGTTCAAACGTCGTCGATTTGCCAAGATGCACGCTCGCGCCGAAGTCGATGGTCAACTAGCCGCTTCTGGAGATCTCACGTTTGCTCTAGTCGAAGTGTAAGTTGAATGTTGGTCATCGATGATCCACAACAGATGAGAGTGAAAGCCACTTTCTTTGATGGCACAACCGACGCACGAGCGTCGGCTTTAGAATCGCACATCAGCTAGCATCTGCATCACCGATAACCCAACTGTAGGAAAATGACAAGATGGCTGGAGTAGCAATGTTAATGACACGAATTCACCCTACAGCAGTGGTGCATCCCAGTGCGGAACTCGATCCGACTGTACAAGTTGGCCCCTATGCAATTATTGGCGAGAACGTCAAAATCGGCGCAGGGACAACTGTTGGTGCCCATGCAATTATTGAAGGGCCAACAATTATCGGGGTTGGTAATCAAATTTTTCCTGGCGCGGCGATCGGATTGGATAGCCAGGATTTAAAATATAAAGGCGGCGAAACTTGGGTCAAAATTGGCGACTACAATCGGATTCGCGAATACGTGACGATCAATCGTGCCACAGGTATCGGCGAAGCGACGGTAATTGGCAACCACAATCTCTTGATGGCTTATGTCCACATCGCTCACAATTGCACGATCGAGGATAATGTTAAAATTGCCAACGCCACATCTCTGGCTGGCGACGTATATGTAGAGTCTGAAGCGGTAATCAGTGGCGTATTGGGGATCCATCAATTCGTCCGTGTTGGTAGATTATCGATGATTGGCGGCATGACCAGAATTCAGCGAGACGTACCACCATTTACAATTGTCGAAGGCACTCCCGCCCGAGTCCGTTCGCTCAATCTGGTTGGTTTAGACAGATCTGGCTGTACTGCTGAAGAAATAGCCATTCTCAAAAAGGCTTTTCGGACTATTTATTACTCCCAAAAAACTCTCAGCCAATCATTAGACGATCTCAACTTACTCGCTGATTCCGAACTAGTCCAATATCTCCAGAGATTTCTCAGACTATCGATCGACGGTAAGAAGGATCACAAACGCAGAGGGCCAATTCCAGGTAAATCAGTCAATTCAGTTGATAGTTGATAATTGAGAGTTGTTGGCGGTAGCGGAGCGTTTGCTGTGCCTAACGGCAGGCTTAGGCCAACAGCAATAGCCTCTCTGTAAGAGGATAGTTACATTTGACAAATGAACATCAAATACTATCCACTATCCACTATCCACTATCCACCATCCACCATCCACTAACTCGTGACAACTAACACAAAAACAATTTTTATTAGCACTGGAGACGTATCAGGCGATCTTCAGGGGGCATTGTTAGTTAAAGCACTTAAACAGCTCGGTGAAAAATCGGGGATTGACTTAAATATTGTCGCCCTTGGTGGTCGGAAAATGGCCGCAGCAGGGGCAAAAATCCTCGCAGACACCACGGGAATTAGTTCGATCGGGATTTGGGAAGCAATCGCCTATATCATCCCGACAATCCAAGTTCAGAACGTTGCCAAAAAGTATTTAAAAACCACGCCGCCAGACATTATTGTTTTAATTGATTACAATGCTCCCAACGCCGTAATTGGCAACTACGCTAAAAGTGTATTTCCAGATGTGCCAATTATTTATTATATTGCGCCGCAAGAATGGGTCTGGTCAATCAATAATAAACGAACGGCAACGATCGTTAAATTCACTGATGAAATCCTATCAATCTTTCCAGCGGAAGCAAGCTACTATGCTGAATGCGGCGCAAAAGTTCAGTTTGTTGGGCATCCACTGATCGATCGAATTGCTACCTTACCCAGTCGTGAAGTTGCGCGGGAGAAATTGGGGATTGGTGCTGATGAAATTGCAGTTGCTCTGATTCCAGCTTCCCGCAAACAAGAAATCAAATATCTCGTACCAGCCATCTTTGCCGCCGCTCAACAAATCCAGGCAAAACTACCTACTGTGAGATTCTGGATTCCCCTCTCGCGGGATGTCTTTAGAGCGGAACTAGAACGTGAAATTCAAGCACATGGCATCAATGCTACTATAGTCGCTGAAAACGCAGACGATGCGATCTGTGCCGCAGATCTGGCGATCGCCAAAAGTGGTACAGTCAACTTAGAATTGGCACTACTGAGCATTCCCCAAGTAGTGATTTATAAGTTTAGTAATGTCACAGCTTGGTTGGGTCGAAAAGTATTTAAAGTTGATGTGCCGTTTATGTCTCCGCCCAATCTGGTCGAGATGAAAAGTATCGTACCAGAATTATTGCAGGAACAAGCATCGCCCGATCGAATTGCCGCCGAAAGTATCGAACTAATCTTGAACCAAGAACGCCGAAATCAGATGCTAGCTGATTATCGCCAAATGCAAACGGCGGTGGGCGATCCTGGTGTCTGTGATCGAGTTGCGGCAGCTATCTTTGCTAGGTTTTAATTAAAACTATCACAGAGAAATTGTAGCAATGATCGCATCCTGTTTGAGTATACATGTATTATTATTGCTGAAGATAGCATCTAGCAAATCCGGTTATTGCATTAAACTAGTCATTCTGTAACAAAAGATACTAAATATCTCAATTATTAACGTTAATTTATGATATACAAAGTTAATTGTTAGCAAACTTAGATCCAAGCAGCGTCAAGCTAGCTAAAGATTACAGCCATGACTACCGCCACACCAGCCACCCAAAATAAATTCGAGCGACTCAAATCAGAAAAAGACGGGCTTGCCGTTAAAGCCGAGCTAGATGAATTTGCACGGATTGGTTGGGAGGCGATGGATGAGACAGATCGAGAGCATCGATTGAAGTGGTTGGGTGTATTCTTTCGTCCCGTCACGCCTGGGCGATTTATGATGCGGTTTCGTGCGCCCAGTGGGATTACCAATAGCGACCAATTGCGAGTATTGGGCGATATTATTCAGCGGTATGGAGATGAGGGTACAGCCGACATTACTACTCGCCAAAGTATTCAACTGCGCGGGATCCGGATTGAGGATCTGCCAGAGATTTTTCGGAAGATGGAAGCTGTCGGGCTGACGAGTATGCAGTCGGCGATGGATAACGTGCGAAACATTACGGGTTCGCCAGTGGCGGGGATTGAAGCGGGCGAATTGTACGATACTCGCGCCATGATTCAGGAATTGCAGGATCGGATTATTAGCAAGGGTGAGGGCAATCCTGAGTTTAGTAATTTACCACGCAAATTTAATATTGCGATCGCGGGTTGCAGAGACAACTCAGTCCACGCCGAAATTAATGATTTAGCGTTTGTACCTGCATTTAAGGATGATGTATTTGGATTTAATGTGTTAGTCGGGGGCTTCTTTTCGGGCAAGCGTTGCGATGCGGCTATTCCAATGAATGTTTGGGTTGCACCTGAAGAAGTCGTTGAGTTTAGTTTAAGTATTCTTCGGTTGTTCCGTGACAATGGACTGCGTGTCAACCGGACAAAAGCTCGATTAATGTTTCTCATCGACGAATGGGGGATTGAGAAATTTCGGGCAGAGGCAGAACAAGTACATGGTAAAACTCTAATCACCGCAGCAGCCAAAGACGAAATTGAATGGGAAAAACGCGATCACATTGGTGTTTATCCCCAGAAGCAAGCTGGATTAAATTATGTTGGTTTACACATTCCCGTCGGCAAACTTAATGCAACTGATTTCTTTGAATTAGCTCGACTCGCTGAAGTTTATGGCACAGGAGAATTGCGATTCACCGTTGAACAGAATGCGATTATTCCCCATGTTGCCGATGCTAAAATACCCACACTTCTGAGTGAACCAAGTTTGCAGAGATTCCAAGTCAATCCAGGCAATCTCACCCGCACAGTCGTCTCCTGTACTGGTGCCCAGTTTTGTAACTTTGCGATGATTGAAACCAAGCAATACGCCGTATCGGTAATTGATGCCGTCGAAGCCCAAGTTGATGTGCCTCAGCCAGTGCGGATTCACTGGACTGGCTGCCCAAATTCTTGTGGACAGCCACAAGTTGCCGATATCGGTTTGATGGGTGTCAAAGTGCGAAAAGATGGCAAAAGCGTTGAGGGTGTGGATATCTTTATGGGTGGTACTGTCGGTAAAGATGCCAAGCTCGGTGAGAAGGTAATGAAGGGAATTCCCATCACCGAGTTAGATGCTGTTTTGGTTGACTTATTGGTCAATAAATTTGGGGCTACAGCCAAGTCTTAGGCGGTTCACGATTGAGAACTAATTTTTACTTTACGAATTTCTTGCCAGACTCGATCGTATTCGAGCTGGCTTTTTTGTGATAGTGGATAGATAAATTCGCTTTGATTGAGAATATCTTTTGGTGGCAAGATTAGTGAGTTTGCTCGAATGTCTGGCAAGATTTCACTGGGGTTCATACTAGTCAATAGTGGCGAGACACTCGACGTTAATAGTGAGATTTGATTGGCGACTTTTGGTTGTAAACAGTAATCCAGCCACTGACTGGTTAGCTTGATTCGTTCGACTGATTGCTGAGTTGGACTAGTCGGCTGCACCCATAAATCTGTAGACAGTGCCGTGCCAGAACGTGGCACAACTGCACCCATATTTGGGTTCCGCTGAATCAAGTCGATCACATCCGAAGACCAGGCTACAGCAACCCAGGTATCACCCATAATTAAAGGTTGAAGATAATTATCAGAACTGTAAAATTTAACCTGTTGATGAAGTTTTTCAAGATCTGATCTAAGATTTTTTGTCTGACTTAAATCGGCAATATTATATGAAGATCCCAACTTCTTTAGCGTCAAGCCAATCACTTCACGCGATCGATCCAACAATGAAATCCGTTGTTTTAACTGCGGATTCCACAGATCCTGCCAATCAGTAGGTAGCGGAATATTATTCTCAATCAACTTATCCCGACGATAGAGAATTACCGTTGTACCCCAGCGATACGGCACGCCCCAAACTTGTCCGATAGAACTACTAATCCCTCGTTTATCCCGTTGGGCTACCTCACGCCAGCGGGGTTCTAATTTGTTCCAACTTGGGAGATTTTGGGGATCGATCGGTTGGATTAATTTTGCCTGAATTGCTGTTGCTAACCAAGCATCACCGATACTCACCAAATTGGGAATATATGCTGATGATTTAGTCGGTGGCACCAGCGGAATTTTAAACCCCTTTGCCTCTGCTTTGCCAGTTTTTTGCCACTCTTGAAGCTGCGTGATAATTTCTTTGAATTGACCCTCTCCAACCAACTCCACCCGCGTACTAGTTGGTTGAATAAATCGGCTAAAGTCGCTCAACAGTTGCGATGGAATCGAACCCTTTAGAGCCAACAATCTCAAGACTTGTTGGCTTCCCTCTTGGCAACTAGTTAAACTACTGCCCAGGGCCAGACTGGTAAGGGTTGTGAGGAAAGATCGGCGATTCATCGGGAGATGGGGAGATGGGGAGACGGGGGGACGGGGGGATAGGGAGTGTCGGGATTTTAAACTACCATTCACCATCCACTATCCACTATTCACTATTCACTAAACCACTTCCTACAAAGCTCTTTGTCCAATATCCTGCCGATAGTACATCCCTTCAAAGGTAATCAACTTTACCCCTTTATAGGCATGTTCGATCGCGGTGGCAAAATCTGGCGCAGTGCTAGTTACGCTCAATACCCGTCCACCGTCGGTGACGACGCGATTTTGAGTAAGTTGGGTTCCGGCATGAAATACTGTCGTACCATCTGTATTTGCCGCATCTAGTCCAGCGATGACCTTACCACGCTCATAATTGGCAGGATAACCCTGAGCGGCAATGGTAACACACGCAGATACTGCTGGCTTCCATTCGATCGGCGGTAAAGCCGCCAGCCTTTGTTCAGTGCAAGCCATCAGCAAGTCTACCAGGGGAGTTACCAGCAATGGCAAGATTGCTTGCGTTTCAGGATCGCCAAATCGACAGTTGAATTCTAGTACTTTGAGATCGCCAGTCGGTGAGATCATCAAGCCTGCGTATAGAACCCCGCGATAATCTATTCCCTTCTGCTTGAGCTTGACTAGGGTTGGTTCTAGCACCTCATTCTGGATTCTGGTCATCAGCGCGGGCGTTCCCAGCGGAGCTGGCGCGTAAGCACCCATCCCGCCTGTATTCGCCCCTGTATCACCATCACCGATCCGCTTGTGATCTTGAGCTGGGAGTAAAGGGCGAATGGTTTTGCCATCAGTGATGGCTAGCACTGACAACTCCTGCCCAACCAGAAATTCTTCAATCAGTAACTTCCCATAGTCTTGGGCGAATAGTAACTCGACAGCAGTAAGTGCATCCAGCAAAGTTTCGGCAACAATCACACCTTTACCGCCAGCCAAGCCGTCAGCCTTGACCACAATCGGTGCTCCCTGCTGCTCGATATATGCACGTGCAGTGGTGAGATCCGTGAAAGTTGCTGATTTTGGAGTTGGGACTCCCGCTTCTTCCATGATCGCTTTGGCCCAGGTTTTGCTAGACTCGATCTGAGCACCTGCGCGAGTCGGCCCAAATACAGGAATATTTCGGTTTTGTAAGTAATCAACAATTCCCAATGACAGCGGCAACTCTGGCCCAACGACGACCAGTGAAATCCCATTTACTTCCGCAAATCGAGCGATTCCAGCAAAATCATCAACTCTAAATGAAAGATTCTGACAGCGTTCCATTGTCGCGGTACCACCATTACCAGGCACACACAGAACTTGGGTAACTTGAGGAGATTGCAACAAAGTCCAGACGATCGCATGTTCGCGACCACCATTACCAACTACTAAAATTTTCACCGACTTTAAATTCCTCTTCGACTTTATTGCTAATCTCTTTGTACACTTTATCATCAGTGGTTGGTGGTTTAGTGAATAGTGAATAGTGAATAGTGGATAGTGAATGGTAGTTTAAACTTCCCAGTCCCCCAGTCCCCCAGTCCCCCAGTCCCTCCGTCCCCCAGTCCCCACCTC
>JANNBD010000079.1:0-4476 GCA_031385105.1 Chamaesiphon sp. OTE_78_metabat_374 | reverse complement strand
TGCGGCAATCCGCAGTATGGAGCTAGCGGGAGTCGGCTTGGACGGCGCGCCCAAAGAGCGATTTAATGAGATTAAGGCAGAACTGGCAGAGATCTCGACTAAGTTTTCTAACAATGTCCTCGATGCCACCAAAGCATATAGCCTCACCCTGACTAAACCGGACGAAATCGCCGGACTACCAGCCAGTCTGCTCGGACAAGCCGCTCAGTCAGCCAGAGCCGCCGGACATGAAGCCGCAACGCCAACCGATGGCCCTTGGGTGATTACTCTCGATGCGCCCAGTTATGGCCCCTTCATGCAGCACAGTCAACGCCGCGACTTCCGCGAACAGGTCTACAAAGCCGTTGTCAGCCGCGCCTCATCTGGGGACTATGATAATCTGGGCAATATCGATCGCATCCTCGAACTGCGCCGCGAGATGTCCAATCTTCTCGGCTTTGCCAACTACGCCGAACGCAGCCTCGCCAGCAAGATGGCTCCCGATGTCGCCGCCGTCGAAACCCTACTCGAATCCCTCCGCAGTGCCAGCTTTGAAGCCGCCAAACAGGATATCGCAGATCTCCGCGCCTTCGCGATCTCCAAAAATGCCCCCGAAGCCAACGATCTCAAGCATTGGGACATGGCTTACTGGTCAGAACGTCTGCGGGAAGCTAAGTTTGATTTCAACGCTGAAGAACTACGTCCCTACTTCCCCCTAGAGCAGGTACTCTCAGGATTATTTAACCTTGCCAATAAACTCTTCGGCATCACCATCACCGCCGCCGATGGGCAAGCACCAATTTGGAATCCTGATGTCCGCTACTTCCAAGTCGCCAACGAACAACAGCAGCCAATCGCCTATTTCTACCTCGATGCCTACAGCCGTCCCGCCGAAAAACGTGGTGGCGCATGGATGGCAGATTGCATCAGTCGCGCCAAAATCACCGATGAAGCTGGCTCCACCATCCGGTTGCCAGTGGCATACCTCACCTGCAATCAAACGCCCCCAGTGGACGGCAAACCCAGCCTGATGACCTTCGGCGAAGTCGAAACCCTATTCCACGAATTCGGCCACGGCTTACAGCACATGCTCACCACCGTCGATTTTGTCGGCGCGTCGGGAATTAGTAACGTCGAATGGGATGCCGTCGAGTTACCCAGCCAATTTATGGAAAACTGGTGCTATGACAAACCTACTCTACTCAGTCTCGGCAAACACTACGAAACTGGCGAACCCCTACCCGAACACTATTTCCAAAAAATCCTGGCAGCACGGACATTCATGAGCGGCAGCGGCATGTTGCGCCAAATCCACTTTAGCTGGCTCGATCTCGAACTCCACGGACACTACATCCCAGGCGGAGCCGAAACCGTCCCCGATGTCCGCAATCGCCTCGCCAAAACCAGCATGGTAATTCCACCACTACCTGAAGACAATTTCCTCTGTTCCTTCGGGCACATTTTCGCTGGCGGCTATGCGGCTGGTTACTATAGCTACAAGTGGGCGGAAGTATTGAGTGCGGATGCTTTTGCGGCGTTTGAAGATGCGGGACTGGATGATGCTGATGCGATCGGTACCACCGGACGACGCTTCCGCGATACAGTATTATCGCTGGGCGGAAGTAAGCATCCGATGGAAGTTTTTACAGCGTTCCGTGGACGGGAGCCAGATCCATCGGCGTTGTTACGTCACAACGGTTTAGTTGCTGCGAAGTAATCACGATAAAGTCTGCGTTTTGAGGTAGGGGCAATTCGTGAATTGCCCCTACCTCTAATTTAGGTAATAAGCGATATCAGGAAGATGATGAAATCGACGAAAATCAAGTATGAAATGACGATCGCTTGGTCTGAAGAAGATGATTGTTATCTAGTTGGTTTTCCAGATTTTCCTGGACAAAAATGGCGGACTCACGGTGACACTTATGAAACGGCGGTAAACAATGGTGTTGAAGCTTTAGAATCTCTAATAATTGCTTATGAAGCTAGTGGTGAGTCTCTGCCTGAACCAAGAACTATTGCCGTGTAACTTCTCGATTTGGATCTACTCCTGAGATCGGCACCACCGGACGACGCTTCCGCGATAGGGTATTTCGCTAGGCGGCAGTAAGCATCCGATGGAGGTGTTCACAGCGTTCCGTGGACGGGAGCCAGATCCTTCGGCGTTATTGCGTCACAACGGTTTGGTAGCTGCGAAGTAGCCTGAATTAGCGGTAGGGGCAATTCATGAATTACCCCTACCGCAAAATTCTAATCCGTTCTCTATTCTATGCTGAATATTTTATGCGCTAACACTTTCTACAGTGGGTGAACTTTTTTGCTTGAGAAAGTATAGTATCGCAGCTTCACCAAGTGTTTTAGTTGCTGTTGCTTGAGTACCCGCAGAGATAAAATTACCGACACCAGGCACCAACTGAAAGATGAAATCAATACTTCCCATTGCACCAGTAGTAGCTATAAAATCTTTAACTGCTTCATCTGAAAACTCATGACCACCGAGCCACGCAATATACCACACCATCACAGACTGAATAGCAGCACTAGTAATTAAGCTAGAACCTGGGATTGGACTCAGAAATGCTACTGTTCCACTTAAAGCACAACAAGTATCAACCAACCCTCTTGCAACAGTAATTTGAGTCTCTTTAAGATATGCCATCCGTGCAATGGAACCGCGTCTTTCTTTTGGCGTACACTTCATCATTGTTTCGATTAATTTTTCAATATTCCAACGATAGTCTTTTTCTGGAATTATCAAGCCATTTTCCCCCTCTTGATACTCAGCATCAGCTACCGTTGGAACGACGATACCTACATTTTTCAATGAATTCATTAAATGGTTTCTTTGCTGTAAGTATCCCCAATAAGTATGTAATTGATCCTGAAGATTATCATTTTTACGTTTGTCATCAGTAGGAAAATGGACTCTAGATGGAGCCAATTCATCACATTTAGTTAACACTGGAACTACTGGAATATCAAATCCATATTTATCTTTGATATGCATAAGTATTTCCTCACATATATTAATATCTTCGTGAATAGCACTACGAATATCGACTGCCTTAGAAACCATTAGGATAACATCTGGATACTCTCGATCTACAGCATTAACAATGCTATTTTTAGGCGATTTTGCCGAATCTTTTTCTTCTGGAGGCTTTGATTCCTGAAAGCCACGAGTATCTAAAATACGAACTAACTCAATACCATCTCGATAAAAAGTCTGCCATTCAGATTTACCTGTTTTTGGCTTGGTATCACTTACTTCTGCAACTTTCAAGCCACAAATAGCATTAATTAGAGATGATTTTCCAGATCCAGATCTCCCAATCACCATAATTCGTGGTGCTCGTAATGCTTGGATATTTTCACGTAAATCCTTGAGTTTTTCATTTAAACTACCAGGGAATTTTATCTTGTTTAAAATTTGAATGAGTTGATTTAAACCTCTCTCGTTTCTATTGATTACTTCTTCCTTTGGTTTTGCAGAGACATTCATATTTAAACCTCTACGTCGTAACAACGCAATGTGATATTGTGTTATTGTGCCCAACCGTAACTCGAATATCACTGCAAAGGTCAAATAAAGACAAGTTTATTGTGAAGACGCACACCATAACTCACTATAAAATCTACAGCAATCCGATCTGAGGAGTTCGAGCAGCAATAATATTGGTCTAATTGTCGCTGCTCGATGATTAATTTGGCTCTGGTGCTAAATTAAGCAGCCATTGAGCTATCCCCAAAATTATCCCTAAAAGATGCTCGTACTTGCGCGGTAGAAATTATCGTCCAACCTGCATAGAGCAGTCTCTGACTGGTTGCCCAGCCTTTCGAGCCGCCTGGAACCGGATAATCTGGGACGCACAGATGGGGAAAAGCGGTATAGGGTTTCCAGGGTTGAAAGGGATCTAGTCTCAGATGTAGTTTTAATTTTCCCTTAGAAGCAAACGTGGGAATCCAGCATAGTTGTCCAGCCATTTTAGTATCCTCCTAAATCGGATCGTCAAATTTTTAAACCATTGTGTGGGTCGAGCTACTTAAAAAATCTTCAACCGATCTTCTCAAATATAAGATTTGTAAACAGTATCGATAACTACCAGACAAATATGCGTTTAATCTTTTTGACACAATACCAAATTGACATAGATCCTACTGACGATCGAAGATAAACTCGACAGCAGCAGCTAAGTCCGCGACGATTAGATCGGGTTGATATTGCTCCAATCGATCGAGATCCCTGATTCCAGACAATACACCAATCACTCTAATTCCATGCATCTGAGCCGCAATAATATCGGTTTCAGTATCACCAATCATCCAAGTATTTGGCTCTGGTTTCAGATCTGATAACGCCTGAGCCATTAATTGAGTTTTATCTTTAATATCGCCTTGCTTTTGATAATCATCAGCCAGACAATAACGTCGATCGAGTGGAAAAAAGCGATCGAGTTCATATTGTTCAAAAGCTACATTCAATTCACAAGTACGGCGCAA
>JANNBD010000076.1:0-5609 GCA_031385105.1 Chamaesiphon sp. OTE_78_metabat_374 | reverse complement strand
CGCATCATTCAACAACAGCCGTTCACTGCACTTCCTACTCGGTGCATGGCCTGTAATCGGCATCTGGTTCACATCCTTGGGTGTATCCACAATGGCGTTCAACCTCAACGGATTCAACTTCAACCAATCAGTAGTAGATGCACAAGGTCACGGAATCAACACCTGGGCTGACATCATCAACCGTGCGAACCTCGGTATGGAAGTAATGCACGAAAGAAATGCACATAACTTCCCACTCGACTTAGCTGCTGGTGAAGCTACTCCTGTTGCTTTGACTGCTCCTTCCATCAACGGTTAATTCTGAATTGATTTAGGACTTTAAAACCCCCCTGACTACTAATAGTCAGGGGGGTTTTGTGTTGGGTTACTTTTGGTGGGGATGAAAAACCCGACTTTTTAGAAAAGTCGGGTTTTTGGCGGCACTACTATCGTTTATCGTTATCAGTTGAAGCTATAAATCGATTGAAGTTTTAATTGTGAACTCAGACTAGATGGTAATTGAGATTTGGGGTGATTTTGGCGATCGAGTTGCATCTGCAAGCCAGTTAGGGGATCTTGCCCATTTGCTACCAAAAATTCTAACCGAATGATGTGGGGCATGATTGCGATCGCATCCAAGATTTTACCAACAGCTTGAACGTATGGATGATGGGGATCTTGATACCAACCTTCAACTGCTAGATTAGCTTGATCGAAGCCGAGGTGAAAGGTGAGGGAAGGAGTACCAAATAATGCTGTCCCAACGGGTCTACCTTCCTCTTTGAGCAGCAGATTGTGGGTTTGGGCGATGTGACGGAGTTTGTCAAGTCGATCGTACCTTGCCGACACGTCTAGCGGCTCCTCGTTCCAGGTAATCCCAACGGTGACGAGATAAGTTTGGAGCAGCATGTGACCGAGCTTTTCGGCTTTGGTGGCGAGATAGTTATTATTGTAGTCATTGGCTTCGATCAGCAATGGTACTCGATCGACCATTTCTAGTCCATAGCCTTTGAGTCCAGCAATTTTGCGCGGATTGTTGGTAATCAGCCTAATCTTGCTGATGCCTAAATCATTAAGTACCTGGGCACCGACACCATAATTACGCAGATCTGCGGGAAATCCGAGCCGATTATTTGCTTCGACGGTATCTAGTCCCATATCTTGGAGGGAATAGGCTTTGAGCTTATTAATCAAGCCAATGCCTCGCCCTTCTTGGCGCAGATAGACAACTACGCCCTCGCCAGCACTTTCGATCATTTTGAGGGCTGCTTTGAGCTGCATCCGACAGTCGCAGCGAAGAGAGCCAAGGGCATCACCTGTTAAGCATTCAGAGTGCATCCGCACCATAATCGGCTTGCCGACGAAATTAGCCGGATCGCCTTTAACAATTGCGACGGTTTCAGTTTGATCTAGTAAATTTCGATAGCCATAGATTTCAAACTGTCCAAATTGACTAGGAAGCTTAGTAATTGCTTCCCGATTGACGAACCTATCATGGCGCAGGCGGTAACTAATCAGATCGGCGATACTGATGATTTTTAGTTTGTGCGTCTGAGCATAATCAATCAGATCAGGGAGTCGCGCCATCGAACCATCGAGATTCTGAATCTCACAAATCACGCCTGCTGGAGCTAAACCAGCTAGCCTAGCTAAGTCTACTGCGGCTTCAGTATGTCCCGCCCGCTTGAGTACGCCACCTGACTGGGCACGGAGCGGGAAAATATGCCCTGGACGACGGAGATCGGATGGTTCAGTATTCGGCTCGATCGCGAGTAAGATTGTACGAGCACGATCCTCGGCAGAGATGCCCGTTGTGACTCCAGCACTGGGACTAGCATCGATACTGACGGTAAAAGCAGTTTGATTGGGATCGGTGTTGTTTGTCACCATCAATGGTAAATCCAATCGATCGAGCTTGTCGCCCGTCATTGCCAGACAGATCAAACCTCTGGCATGAACAGCCATAAAATTAATATTGGCAGCAGTCACCGTTTGGGCAGCACAGATAATGTCGCCCTCATTCTCTCGATTTTCATCATCTACGACCACGACCATTTTGCCCGCTGCAAAGTCCACGAGGGCGGTATCGATCGAATCAAACTTAAAATTGGTCGCGTCAGTAGGTGAAGTTGCTATCACAGATCGGTAAAATGTTGGTAAACTATATAGTCCATCGAAGCAAGTCAAAATTCAAAACTTTAGCAAAGGTAGGTGTTTAGGTCAGAAATTTCCCTATTGCCACATCGCCAAATTCAAACTTTAAATTTGAACTCAAGCTTGAACTAGTCTGCATATAGCACCATCAAAATGTGGTGCTAACTCTATTCTTATTATATAGGTCATAACATTCATGGGTGAGCAGATTAACCGCCTTCGAGTTGGGATCGTCGGTGCGTCAGGTTATGGCGGTGTTCAGTTGGTGCGCTTATTGCAAGATCATCCCTCAATCGAAATTGCCTATCTCGGTGGAGCCAGTAGCGCGGGCAAAAAGTTTGCCGATCTCTATCCACATCTCGCTCACGCCGTGGATTTGAAGATTGAGCCGATCGATGTTGATGTGATCGCTGATCGCTGTCAGGCGGTATTTTTAGCACTACCAAATGGTTTGGCTTGCGAACTCGCACCCAAATTAATTGCCAAAGGTTGTAGTGTTCTGGACTTGTCCGCCGACTATCGGTTTGCCGATTTGGACGTATATACCAAATGGTACAAGATTCCGAGAGTCGATCGCGAAACCGCTGCTCAAGCTGTCTATGGCTTACCTGAACTCTATCGCGCCAAACTCAAAAATGCCAAGCTGGTAGGCTGTCCTGGCTGCTATCCTACCGCCAGTCTCCTCGCCCTCTCTCCTTTACTTAAACAAGGTTTAATCGATGCAGACACCGCGATCATTGATGCCAAATCTGGCACCTCCGGCGGCGGGAGACAAGCAAAAACCCATCTACTACTTGCCGAAGCCGATAATAGCCTCACCGCCTACAGCGTCGCTGGACATCGCCACACACCCGAAATCGAGCAAATATGCAGCGATCTCACCAGCAATGAAGTAAAAATTCAATTCACCCCCCATCTGATCCCGATGGTGCGGGGCATCCTCACCACTGTCTACGCGACCATTCGCGACCCTGGTTTAGTAACTGAGGACTTAATTACCATTTACAAAGCTTTCTATCGCTCCTCGCCATTCGTGCGGATCTTAGACGGTGGCGTTTATCCCCATACAAAATGGGCAGCAGGGACTAATCTGTGCTACATCGGGCTGGAAGTCGATGCGCGAACTGGTCGGATTATTGTGATTTCAGCGATCGATAATCTAATCAAAGGTCAAGCTGGACAAGCAATCCAGTGTCTCAATGCAATGATGGGCTGGGATGAAACTTTGGGACTACCGCAACTAAGCACCTATCCTTAGATTTTGTTAGATTTTATTTCTCAATGAAAAAAGGATAAGTCTAAATTTAGACTTATCCTTTTTTGTGTGTCTGTCTGCCCACATTCGACTGGTGCGTTATCCTACGGAGTAACACACCCTACATCTTACATTTTGCCCATTTGAGCAGCAACTTCAGCGGCAAAGTCAGACTCTACTTTCTCGATCCCTTCACCGAGGATAAAGCGGGTAAAGCGGCGAACTGTAATGTCTTCACCCAACTGTTTTGTATTTTGACCAATTAATTCAGTCACGCTGATATTCTGATCTTTAATGTAAGGTTGATCCACTAAAGTCATCTCTTTCAGTCGTTTGTCAATCCGACCTTTGACGATCTTTTCTTTCATCTGGTCGGGTTTGTTGGCGATATCATCGCGTCCCATTTCGATTTCGGTTTCTTTGGTAGCGATCGCTTCAGGGATCTCACCGACGTTGATATACTCAACGTTTGGACATGCCGCGATTTGCATGGCTAAGTTCCGCGCCAGATTCTTGAAATCTTCGCTAGCAGCTACATTTGCCGATGCACAGCCAAGTTCGAGCAGTACGCCAACTCGTCCACCTGTGTGGATGTAGCAATCAACTGCGCCTTCAGTTCCAGATGCAACTGTGTAGTTAGCTAGACGGCGCACATTCAGGTTTTCACCAATTTTGGCGATCGATTGGACGATCGCTTCAGATACTTTGATGCTAGGGTCTGCCGTGTAAGTTTGAGCGAGGAGTGTCTCAACGCTATCAGCGGTGATTGCTTGTTTTGCCAAGCTTTGAACGAGATCTGTGAAGGCATCATTCCGCGCTACAAAGTCAGTTTGACAGTTGACTTCGACTAGTACGCCAGTCTTGCCATCAGCCTGAATGAATTTATCAACCAATCCTTCAGCCGTTACACGGTCACTTTTTTTACCAGCCGCGACCATCCCTTTCTGACGCAGCCACTCTGACGCTTTGGTCAAATCACCTTCAGTCTCGCCCAAAGCTTTCTTGCAGTCCATCATCCCTGCACCCGTATTACGGCGCAGTTCTTGAACCATCTTTGCAGTTATTTCAGCCATTTTCCTCTATCTGTATTCGCGATGGTTGTGGGTGGGTGAACAAGAAGAGGGGCAAAGGATAAAGCATACCCTTTACCCCTCTTGCTCAATTAACTAAATAATTGGTATCTGAGAGCTAATTTTAAAACACTCAATACACCTAATTCTAGCCTTCGCCGCCTTCAGCGACTTCTTCGCCTTCTTCGTCGTACTCTTCACCGTCGCCGAAGTCTTCAAATACTTCGCCTTCGCTGTCGAGTTGACCGTGACGACCTTCATAAATCGCATCAGCTAGTTTGCCGAGGATCAGTTTGACGGAACGGATCGCATCGTCGTTGGCTGGAATTGCGACATCAACCAAGTCAGGATCGCAATTGGTATCGAGTAACGATACGATCGGAATGTTCAGCTTTTTGCATTCCAACATCGCGTTATACTCCCGACGTTGATCGACCACGATCACGATATCAGGTACCTTCCGCATGTTCTTGATCCCACCCAGATACTTCTGGAGCTTCGCCATTTCGCGACGCAAGACCGAAGCTTCTTTCTTAGGTAACAGATCCAACGCGCCGCTATTTTCGCGACGTTCGAGATCCTTCAACCGCTCAACGCGAGTTTTGATCGTCGTCCAGTTGGTGAGCATCCCACCCAACCACCGTTGGTTGATGTAAGCTGCACCACAGCGACTTGCTTCTTGCGCGATGATCCCTGCTGCTTGGCGTTTGGTACCGACAAATAGGAACCGTTTACCTTGTTCGGAAGCTGTCCGCATGTAGACATAAGCTTCTTCCATCAACTGGGCAGTTTGCACCAAGTCGATGATGTGTACGCCGTTGCGCGCAGTAAAGATGAACGGAGCCATTTTGGGGTTCCACCGTCTGGTTTGGTGTCCAAAGTGAACGCCAGACTCCATCATTTGCGCCAAAGATACTACTGGCATAAGACTCAATTTCTCCTAATCGGGTTTATCCTCCACCCAGGCTGTATTTCATAAATGAAACACCCGAATTCCTGAATGTGCGAATTTTTAGACAACCTTTTTATCATAACGTAAATTGCTGCTTAAATTACTAGTGATTTAAGCGGGGAGCGGGGAGGTAAGAACACAGTGAAAAGGCACAGTTGGGTAGGTTGGGTTGAAGAATGTTGGCGGAGCCTTTTGGAAC
>JANNBD010000067.1:0-4054 GCA_031385105.1 Chamaesiphon sp. OTE_78_metabat_374 | reverse complement strand
GTTTCTGCCTATCTAATATCTAAAAAAGCCCGCGAGTGCGGACTTGACAGAAACTATGAAGCTAGATATTCACCGATATCAGCTTTGCGTTTGCGGAGTTTGGCGATTGCTTCCCGTTCGATTTGACGTACTCGCTCACGGCTGATATTGAGCAGCTCACCAATTTTGGCAAGGGTGAGTGGTTGAGTATCTTTGAGTCCAAACCGGAGAGTGAGTACTTGCTGCTGCTGGGGAGTTAGTTCGGACATCATCCGCTCCAAATCTTGCTGGAGTGATGAGTTGGTGACGTACTCTTCGGGTGAGATCCCAGGATCTTCGAGTAAATCACCCAGCTCGGTGTCTTGATTATCGCCCACTCGTAAGTCTAGGGACAATGGTTGACGCGCGCGCTCCAAGTACTCCCGTACCTGCTTAGAAGATAATTCTAGTTCCGCTGCTAGCTCATTAATTGTCGCAGCTCGTCCATACTGTTGGGCGAGGGCACGTTGGGCTTTCTTGATCTTGTTGAGCTTTTCGGTGATGTGAATCGGTAGCCGAATTGCTCGTGCTTTTTCTGCAATGGCGCGGGTAATCGCTTGGCGAATCCACCAGTACGCATATGTCGAAAAACGATAGCCCTTGCTGGGGTCAAATTTCTCAACGCCCCGTTGCATTCCAATCGTTCCTTCTTGGATCAAGTCCAACAAATCGATGTTGCGTTTGATATATTTTTTGGCAACGGATACCACTAGGCGAAGATTGGCTTCTACCATGCGGCGTTTGGCGTTTTCACCACCAGCAACGATTTTTTGGAGTTGAAGTGGATCGAGATTGGCAGCAGTCGCCCATTCCGTTAAACTAGGCTCTTGCCCTAGTTCCTCGATGAGAGTATTCTTGACTGCCATCAGGACTGTCAACTGTTGTACCTGTTTACCAAACAGGATTTCCTGCTCATGAGTTAGGAGCGGCACGCGCCCAATTTCACGCAGGTAGGTACGGACAGTATCAGTTGATGCTTGAGCAGTTTTCATGACTCTGGCTAAAATGTAAGGGGAATTTAGATGCAAAATCTCAAGTACAAGGCTATCTTGCCGATCGACTATTGATGGTTAGATACCAGTCACAGTTGGGTCAGGAAGTGCTAATTGGACTTGATTCTCAAGTTTATGGTTATTTGTATATTAATAATCTTAACATTTCTCAACATTAACTGACTATCTTTTTTAATCCTCAGCCAATTGGCGCACGGCAAGCAGTCTGAGCATTTTATGAGTGGGCTGGATCGGTATTTACACCCCAATCGACCCAAATAACCGCCATGATTGGCTATGGTACACGACCCGACCGCAAATCTCTTACTCTCATTATAATTAAGATTTCGTTACACAATAGCGATCGACAACACATTTTGGCACTCACCAATTTTTTCACCCCACTCCTCTTTTGTTAAAATGCAAACACTTTGGTTAGTTCGTCACGCCCACCGACTTGACTTTGTTCAGCCAGAATGGTTTGATACAGCAACCTATCGCTACGATCCGCCCCTTTCCACAGCAGGATTTGATCAATCTAACCTGCTAGCCCACCAACTTAGTCAGATACAGGTTGAGTGCATTTACACTTCTCCATTCTTGCGAACGATTCAAACGGCCGATCCATTGGCAAGATTGTTGGATTTACCGATTAAGCTAGAATGGGGCTTGTGTGAGTGGCTCTGCCAAGACTGGACTGTTGACTTCCCAGAAACTACGCCTGTAGATGAATTGATCCGATGTTACCCAAATATTGATGATGCTTATCAATCTCTAGTTCTCCCTTGTTACCCTGAAAGTGTTCAGGAACTAGATGCACGGATCGCCATTATAGCAAGTAAGTTAGTTCAAGGCAATAGTGAAAATATTTTAGCGATCGGGCACAAAGGCTCGATGCTGGGAATCGCAGCAGCTCTTACTGGTGATGGTTTCTGGCGAACTTACGATTTAGATTGTGGCGGTATAATTAAGTTGACTAATACTGATGGTCGGTGGCTGTCAAGTTTCATCGATGGGCAAACCATGTCTGAGGGCAGATAATTTTGCCTGAGCTTTGGAGTCGAGGGAGTTGAATAAGAAGCGTTTGGGGGACTGTTTGCGGGATCGATGCTGGCGGCTTGCGCGTTTGGCACTAAAATCAATATCAGATATCAGTTGAGGCGAGGAGATCCATTCAGCTCCAAAACCGATTGATGTTAGTTGTTGCGCTCGATCGGATGTTGCAACGATTAATCTAGATCCAGAGTAGTGTAAATCGTGACGAAATGCGGCACAGAATTTCTCGATGTATGTATCGGCGGTTTCGAGAAAGTCACTGTAATGGACTGAAAGGTTGGGAGTGATAATCTCGGTATAAGCTGGAACATCCCGACTGTAGGCATCGAATACGACCTTGGTTTGATAGTCTTCGTAGGCACTGTAGTTGATAAGAGCTTCAATTAGTTTCGATCGAGATGATTCTAGCTCTTCTTTCGATCCTGATTGGAGTGGATTGCGCTTGTTGTTTCGATGGTGTAGGTCTGTCCAGGCTCCAATCACGTTGTAGCCGTCAACGAGCAATACAGCTTGTTTACGTGAGGGAGGCATGGTTTAACTGGCAACTTTCTTAATAATTTTTTATAATTCTTGCTTCCATATTAGCAAATTATAGTGTAGGTGGATAGGGGTACGGGAGCGCGGAAGATGGAGAGCGCGAGAGAAAAAAGTATTGTAAGTCTTAATTTTGCCTCCATGTTCTATCTACCCCCCAATCTCCCGCATCAATCTCTGGCGCATCCGCTCTGGATGACCTCGATCGACCAATTTCCCATGCTCTAATAGAAAGGCACCATCGCAGTAGTCTAGTTCTTCGAGCCGATGTGTCACCCAGAGAGCTGTTAATCCTCTGCTTTTGACGAGTTCGCGGACTTGGACGACTAGATCCAGTTGAGCGTCGGGGTCGAGGAGGGCTGTAGGCTCGTCAAACAAGATTATATCAATTTGTCTTGCGATCGCTCCCGCAATGGCTACACGTTGCTTTTGACCACCACTGAGGGCATAAATCGGACGGCGAACTAGATCGGTCAGATTTACGGCAGTGAGAGCTTCGATCACGCGGTGGTGGACTTGGCTAGCTGTCAGTTGTTCGGCTACCAGTCCAAAGGCAACATCGGCACCGACAGTGGGCATCACCAATTGAGTATCAGGATTTTGGAAGACAATGCCCAGACCGCCCTGAATATCGATCGATCCAAGTTGGGGGACTAATAATCCGGCAATCAAGCGCAGTAGTGTGGATTTACCACTACCATTGGTGCCCAATAGCATCCAAAATTCACCGCGCGGCACTGACAGCGAACAATGATCGAGTACGGTTTTGCCGGATGCCCAAGCGAAGGATAGATCCTTGATTTCGATTGCTGCCGCAGACGGTAAGCCGTTCGCAGCTAGTGATAGGGGGAATGATTCTGTCATGCACCAGTTTAGAGTTGGGAGTTAGGTTACGAGATTGGTCGGGACGGGTTCATCCCACTAACCAAAACGAAGCTAAAAATTTGATTTGAACCCACCCAAACTCACCAGAGATGATGGAGTTATTCATCCAAACTCAGCCAATTAAGCTTGCTAGAGGTGTTGGTGCGTTGTGCTTACGCATAACGCACCCTCCGATCTACGGGAGAATTCAAAACATCAAGAAGCAGCGAAGGCAACGAATCCAGGTGTTTTGCCGGAAGCGGCGGCACCGGATTTTTCGTACATTTGGGCGGCAACAATCGAATCGGTCATCACGGCAATTTTCTTTTCGGGCTGACGATCACAGGCCAATTCTAGCAGATTCCGATCGCCAGATTTCATTGCTTCCAAAACCTGTTGATAGACGGTAGTCGCTTCTTCGACAGTCTTACGTTGGACTGACAGGGGCATTGCCGTATTTTTAAGCAGGATTTCGATAACGTACATATATAAGAGAGAAATCCTGCTTAAAAATACGGCAATGCCCCTGTCAGTCCAACGTAAGACTGTCGAAGAAGCGACTACCGTCTATCAACAGGTTTTGGAAGCAA
>JANNBD010000055.1:0-6510 GCA_031385105.1 Chamaesiphon sp. OTE_78_metabat_374 | reverse complement strand
CCCATGCTGACGGTGACGGGTGCGCCGACGGGATAACCGAGGTTGGGTTTGACGAGGATGTGTTTGGCATTGTGGGCGGATGCTGGGGGTTGATAGATGAATGATTTGGTGGTGTCGGCTTGCATGGAGTGGGGTTGGAATAGGGTGCGGGGAGTTTCACAACGATTGTTCGCGGAGCGTTCCCGTAGCGTCTCGTCAGAGAAGGCGGACTTTGCATTATGAGCAGAGACTTCAGTCTCTATGCTCTTCTTATCCCGTTGGCGTAGCCTTTCCGCCAGGAAAACTCACGTTATTCACTATCCACTATTCACTATTCACTATTCACGTTGCCTTAATGCAAGATGCCAGTAATTATACTTTTGACCAATTGCCCCAGACTGCTAGAGTCAGACCTGGATCGTAGATATTGACAAACATTGTGCGACCATTTGGCGCAAAACAGGCTCCGGCAAGTTCGCTATTATCTCTGGCATTGCGGGCGAAAGTATAAGTGCCACCTTGGGGAGTAATGCCAACTAGTCTTTGTTCGCCTCTGCCATCTTCACAAGCAATTAAATGACCGTTAGGTGTGAGCGTAATGTTATCGGGCATGTCGATAATATTAGCGTCATTTGGTTCTAAAAATAGCTCGATTTCCCCTGGGGAAGGCTCCGCCAACGATCCGCCTTTAGCAGTTTTTCCAGGAGTATATTTCCAGATTTGGCCGTTACCTCTAGCTTCTTGCCCTGGTGCAACTTGGAGATTTGCTAGAACATTACCGCCTTGGGTACAGGTAAAGTAAAAAGAACCATTGACGTGGCAGATACCTTCCCCACGCATAAATTGAGCGGCACCTTTGGCAAAACCTTCCTTTTGGACGGTATTTTGGAGCGGATTTGGTTCATCAATTCGCACCCATTCTACGGCGAATTTCTGCCGAACTGGAAAGTTTTGTCTGGTATTAATTTGGGGTTTGCCGACAATTTTGAGAGCTTCAAGGGTACCGCCTGCGGCTAATTTTCCAGGCTGCTTGGGAATAAACCGATAGAATAATCCAGTCGGATCGTCTTCGGTTTGATAGACAATGCCTGTGCGCGGATCAACTTCAATTGCTTCGTGGCGAAATCTGCCCATTGCAACCAAAGGTACTGGTAAGACTGGCGTTTGGCTCTTGATCGGGACTTCAAAATTATAGCCGTGGGGTTTAGTCACAATCCCTTTACCTGTATCGGGCATCCCTGGCATGGCAGTATTTTCTTCGCAGCTAATCCATGTCCCCCAGGGCGTTGTACCACCCGAACAGTTGACGCTAGTTCCTGCTAAGGAGACATATTCTTTGGTTAACTGACGATCTCGATCGATCATCAGAGTTGTAGTGCCGCCCCTACCGTTAGGATCGTACATCCGATCGGGAGCAGCCATGACGCGGGACTTATCATTCAGCCGAAGTTCGTGATTTCGGACTAAAATTGTTGAACCGTTTTTACCTGCGAAAGCAGCCATGCCGTCGAAATTACTGGCGGCGATGGTGCCATCGCTCATCTGCTTGCCACTTTGAGAAACGATTTTGTACCTAAATCCCGCAGGTAGATCTAAAATTCCATTGGGGTCTTTAACTAACGCACCGTAACCCCTAACTTGCGACGATTTGACTGCCGATATTGCCGCCGATGGCTGATATAGACGTTCTAATCCAGCGAGGACAAAGCTACTGGTAGCACTTGCCCCAGCCAGTGTCAGGAAATGACGGCGGGAAATAGACATAGGGGAAATTATCAGTCGGGGTCAATATTACTACCGAAGATTATAGCAACTACCCAGGTTATTATCCGCCAAATTAGTCACATTTCGAGACGATCGAGAAGGCAATCAAGTGTTTTGATGTTCAGTCCTCTAAGCTAAAATGAAGAAGTTCTGAGTCATAGTAACTGCCAAAACAACATCATAATGACAGAAGCAAAACCTGCTCCAATTTCAATTATCTTTACCAATAGACTTAAAGACCATCTCGAAGCCCAGGGCGTTCTTTACAGCAAAGGTGCCTTTGCTCAGTTGGATAAAGTTGTTGCGGTTCTGCTCTTTGGTTTTGGTGTTTATGGCCTCATTTCTGTCGGCTTGCACTGGTGGACAATTATTTGGTTTCCCCTAGCTGTAGCCGAGTGGTTCAATCTGCTATCTCTGAGCCAGTGGCGAACAAAAATAGAATTTCAGCGCAATCCAAAGTTCCGAGAAGAATATCATTTGACTTTTTCCCGCGAGCACATTCATTTCAAAACCGCCTCGATCGATTCAACTTTGCAATGGACGCATTATGAGCGTGCGATCGAAAGCTCAGACTTGTTCTTACTAATGTATGGCAAGGGTCTTTACACGCTCATTCCCAAGCGATGTTTTCAATCCAGCGAGGAAATAGATGCATTTCGTACTTTGATCGATCAGTCGATTGGCTAACAAGGTCAAAAATTAAAACTATACTGGCTTCCCAAAAGCTAATATTCGAGATTAACTCGAATATTAGCCTCATCTTCAGGTATTGGTACAAGCTGTGAATTAGTCGCGTTTTTTATCGATCTCGCCTTCGTATGGTTGAAGACCAGTGGCAGGATATTGATTCCGATCGAGTCCGAATATTCGAGTGATTCCATCAGCAAAGTAACCGATGAAACGATCTAGCATGGTGGCAATTTTCATAACTCAAGCCCCTGCGATGTGCGGATAAGAAGTCAATCTTCTGGATACCTTTAATTATAAAATTTCTGTCACGAGAAAATTTTAAGATCACAGATATTTAACTATTTGAGTAGCAGATTGGTGCGTTATGCTAGCGCAGTAACACACCCTACGTCTTACAAAATCCAAAGTCTAGAGAACGCCTTTTGAGCTGGGGATTGTTCCCATCCGGCGCAGATCGGCTTCGGTAGCCATCCGCATGGCTTTGGCAAAAGCCTTGAATGTGGCTTCGATGATGTGATGGGAATTAATGCCGTCGAGCTGGCGAATGTGGAGAGTCATCAAGCTGTGATTGACGATCGCGACAAAGAATTCACGGACTAATTGGGTGTCATAGGTGCCCACGCGCTGGGTGGGAATGGTCAAGCCATAGCTGAGGTGGGGACGACCTGAAAAATCAAGGGCGACTTGCACCAAGGCTTCGTCCAGAGGTGCGACAAAATGACCAAACCGGACAATGCCTTTGCGATCGCCCAGAGCTTTTCCTAGAGCCATGCCGAGGGTGATTCCCACGTCTTCATTGGTGTGGTGATCGTCGATTTCGATATCACCAGTGGCGGTGATGTGCAGATCGAATAAGCCATGCGCCGCGATCTGATGCAGCATGTGATCGAGAAAGGGAATCCCTGTCTGGGCGTGACAGATGCCAGTACCATCGAGATCGATCGTGACTGTGACATCAGTTTCACCAGTTTGACGATGGACGGTGGCAGTTCGGTTTGACATGGGAAGAGTTGGGAGTGAAGAGTTGGGAGTTGGGAGTAAAAGTGTGGAGCCGAAGGATCTCTTGCTCCCTCCCCGCATCCAAGGGGAGGGTTGGGGTGGGGTAAAAATCTACGCAACCACTCATATTCTATCATTCCACCACAATTACAATATCTCTCCTACTCTCCGAACTCCGAACTCTTCACTCCCAACTTCAATCAGGATTTATAGGATTTAAGGATGAACAGGATTGAGTTATTAGTAATAGCAAACTCCCAACTCCCAACTCCCAACTCCCAACTCCCAACCCTAGTAATTTCTCCCCCAAATCTGGGAATCATAGGAGAGATAATCTTCAGATGCAATGGAATCCGCAAATGAGTGGAATCTCTATGGGCGATGTCACGATACCAGGGGAAACATTACCCCTAATCCCTTACCAGTCGCAGGACCTCATGCGACTGATCGAATCCTTTCGGCAACAGCAATCCAGCGGTACTTTACAGTTAGAAGTAGAGATCCAGCCTGGTAAATGTTGGCCACGAGTTTTGATTTGGTACAAGGGTGAAGTTACCTATGGTGGTAATAAATTAATCGATCGCGGCGAACTAATCAGGACGCTGGTACAAAAGTTCAAACCCGAATATGCCCAATCGATCGAAGGTTGGCTAATTCAACAATTGGTTTATCCCCATTCAACTCGCGAGTTGTTGACCTTCTTGGTACAGCGACAAGTATTGACTTGGGAACAAATCGAGACTTGGGCACAGGGACTAGCTGTGTTTACTCTTGAACAGGTGGTTACGTTTGCGGGCAAGTACCGCTTTACCCCCCAGACAGAAGTTGACTTCTATCATGGGCTGGAAGGGCGGGGCTTGGACTGGAATCAGTTGATGATGACGGTGAATACGCGGCAACAATACTGGAGCAAGATTAGTAACTTGATTCCAGGAATTGGGGCGGTGCCACTGGCTCCAACTCCGGCGATGTTGAGCAAAATCTCGGAGACGGCGATCGTTCAGCACTCCAAAAAATGGTTTGATGGGCAGCGGACGATCGTCGAAATTGCTACGGCACTCGATCGAGATCCGCTCCAGGTCGGGCGTTCCTACGCGCAATGGGCGCAAATGGGCTGGATGCAGTGTCAGCGACCGATCGACAAGCCAGAAGAAGCCCTAGCCCCTGTGGAATTGCCGATTGTCCTGTCTGTTGATGATAGTCCGATCGTCCAAACGCGGATCAAGCGCGCCCTGAGCGAACACTGTGAGATCCTACTGGCAAATGATGCCATGAGTGCATTACATCTGCTGGCGCGTCAGCCTGTGGATCTATTGTTGCTAGATGTAACGATGCCTGGAATTGATGGGATCGAACTCTGTCAGACTTTGCGCCGGATGAGCAAATTTGCTCAACTGCCGATCGTCATGCTGACCGCCAAGGACAAGAGCTACGATCGAGCGTTAGCCGAGATGGTCGGCGCAAATGAGTACCTCACCAAACCCCTCGATGATGCCAAATTGATCGCTGTTGTCGATAAATACACCAAAGGTGGGCATATTCAATGATAAGTCCAGTAGTTATTCTAATTTATATACATCATGTCAGATAAACAAAATCTGATCTTTGGTCTACATGGCTCACTGTACGGTATTAATGCCGACCATGTACGCGAAATCTGCGGACTGCCGGAGCTGTACTCACTCGCTACCGCACCAGCAGATATTCTGGGGATCTTCAACTGGCGATCGCGGATGGTGCCTGTGATGCACCTGGATTTGCGCTTTGGGCGGGGGTTTTCAGGCTGTAAGGTGACAGATCGGGCGATCGTCCTAGAGTTGCACGGTACTTATGTGGCGATCGTCGCCCATGAAGTATTCGACGTACGATCGATCGCGCCCCAGCCATTGGATCTCGACTTGATTCAAGGTCGTCAATCCCAGCTCGATCGCAACTTTATCATCGGTATCGCCCAAAGTAACGACCAGCCAATCACCTGTCTCGATCTCGATCGATTGATTCGGGAGCCGGAAGCTGTCGCTGCGCTAGATGCCGCCGAACCAGCAGTTTTAGCTGGATCAGATGCAGATTTTTATAGTCGGTGCTGCCCTCAAGCCAGTATCGCTGATAGAGCCACTTTTGCCACTCGCGCCTCCCAGCTCAAAGTAGCTGTGACCCAAGCTGCGGCTATCGGCTCGAATGAAGGTGTTCTAGTCGTCCAAATTGGTGCCGAATATATTGGCTTACCGCTGGAACTAATCGTCGATGTGGATACTCTAGACAGGTTCTCCCTCTCTCCTGTACCAGTCGCGCCGCACTATCTGCTGGGACAACTCAACTGGCGGGGCGAAATTTTGCCATTGCTAGAACTAGGTGGCATCTTACAGATTCCCCCACTTCCCCGTCAGGAGATGGTGATCGTCCAGGTTGATGGCGTGAAAATAGGGATCGGAGTTGATCGAATTTTTGACGTATTTTACCTGGGTGTCGATCGAATTGAGGAGCTACCGATGTCTACCAATGGTCAACAGCGGGGCTATCTGCGTGGGGTGACAAAGTATGAATCTGGCTTGATGTATTTGGTCAAGCTGCAAGAGCTGGTTCAGCGGGAATTCTTGCCTGTGAGTGCGTAGGAACCCACACGGGGGCAGTTAGAGGTGCTGCGAAGCGTCCGGGTGGGTAGATCTCCGCATCTCCACCACCAAACCGCCACCCCCCAATAACAATCCAAATTTTATATTTCTAATTTATTCCTCATCAGATCATCTACCACCAAATCCTATGTCAACTAAGTTGTGGACGAAAGTAACTACTCTGTCCTTCAAATCCAAAGCTATCCTCCTGGCAATTGCCATCGGTGTCACCCCAATCGTCGGCATCGGGATGCTCAACTACCTGCAAATCAGCAATAGCAGTCAACAACAGGTAGCCAAGCGAGAGAAAGAGCGCGCTGGACTGATTGCTGACAAGCTCAATCGGTTTATGTTTGAGCGAACTGGAGATATTGAAGTACTGGCATCACTCCCAGCTTTCACCGATCCGAAAGTAATCGCCATTACTTCAACCGAGCGGAAAGGTCTACTGCTGGATCAATTTATG
>JANNBD010000052.1:0-12450 GCA_031385105.1 Chamaesiphon sp. OTE_78_metabat_374 | reverse complement strand
GCGGAGCGTGGAAATATCAGCGATCTTTTGACTTAGGCTCGATCGCTCTCGATATAGTATTCCCACGATCGATCTCAAAGATCGCAATTTTTGTCACCGCCGGAAATAATCGATCCCAACCCCGCTATTAATCAGATCGATTTGAGCGTTGCTAGTGGCTGTGGGAGATTTTGGTGCGCGCCGCTACCACCAACGCACAAATACCCCCTACGAGGTATGCAAATGAATTGCTGATAGGAGAGTAGCTAGTTTGAGTTAGCTAGATTTATCAAAAAAGGGATCCAGATCTCTGGTTTAGTTAATTAATTTTACTGGCAGCAGCTTCGTCGAGATATAGTGTTGCACCAGGATGATTTCTAAGGATTGATGCTGGACAATTGGTGTTAATTTCACCAGTTAACATGGTTTTAACAATAGCGGCTTTGCGCTCACCCATTGCCAAACAAGAAATCTGTTTAGCTTGATAGATTGTGGGCAAAGTTAGGGTAAGTGCATATTGGGGAACGGCTTCAATTCGATCGAAGAATCCGGTATTTACCTGCTGTTGACGGGACTTTTCGGCTAGTTTTACCAGCTTAACTGGATATTGATCGTTAAAATCGGCTACTTCAGGATCGTTGAAGGCAATGTGTCCAGTTTCACCGATACCGAGGAAGCACAGATCGATCGATTGAGCTGATAATAATTGATGATATCGATCGCATTCAGCAATTGGTTCGACTGTATCGCCATTGAGATAATTAAACTTCTGTACAGCAACTTTTTGCTCTACTAACTCGCGCATAAATAACTGAAAACTTGCTGGATGCTCACCCCCAATGCCTAAGTATTCATCTAAGTGAAACAGGGTGATTCGACCCCAATCAATCTCGCCAAATGTGGTCAGATCCTTGAGTAATTTCACCTGTGAAGCTCCAGAAGCCAGAATTGCCGCCGCGCTCCCCTGTCGATCGATTACTGCGTTCAGATCGGATTGAGTTTGCTGGACTAGATGACTGACGATATCTGATTCATCACGATAAACCTTAACCTGCAAAGCATCAACACAGAACGTCCGTAATGGCGTAGATACAGTCATAAAATTTAATCGGGGGACTAACTAGTGGTTAGATTACCATAGATATGCTTATTGTTTATAATACCCAGAAAATGCGTGATGTGATCATTGCAAATAAACAATGATCGTGTTTGGATCAAATTTTAGATTGATTTGTGGTAATTTTAGTCCAGGTTTTAATTAGCCAATTTTCGACTTGAAGCAATAGTCGATCAATCCATTCTAGTAATTTAGCAATTGGCGACTGGCTGTAACCAACTTGTTCCGCTTCTGTTTCGATCCAGTCTGGATTATGTTCGACATTTTGAAAAATTTTGCGATCTAACTTACCTGAATTTTGGTTGGATTTAGATTGGCTGTAAGAAATATTGCTAGTGACAGCATTGTCTATGGTAAGTTGATTATCTCGATCTATTTGTCTGATGATATTGTAACTATGCTCTTCAATTTTTGTTAGCTGAAACTCTGCGGGTTGATGGATGATTTGACTTTGTTCAAACTCATTAAATTCTGTCGTAGGAATCGATAGATACTCCCGATAATAACTCCACCAGCGTTTTAACCACTGTGGCTGGAACTCAATCAATGTCTGCTGGATTGAACTGGTGGGAACAATCAGTGAGTCTGGCTCGTTAATCGGTGGAAGTTGGGGCAGATCTAAAAATCGCTCGCTCGATGGTGGTTGGGGTGTAAAGTTATAACTACTAGGTGCAATTTGACGGGGTATCTTTGATTCAATCCGATCTAGTTTTTCAGTGGTAATATCACTTAATTGAATAATTGATTCTTTGGGCTTGACGGTAAAGCTTTGGAGCCAGTTTTGAAACCGAGTAAGTAAAGTTGAAGAGCGATCTTCACTACTAGTGATCGCTAGTTGTGGTCGATCTTGTCCATCCGCGAGTGATAACTGTTGAGGATCGGCTAATTGAGCAGGCGCATGACGATTCTCTTGCTGCGCAGGCAGACGCTCCGCGTTGGCGGAGCCTCTCCGAAAGGAGAACAGAGAGGCTCCGCCAACGAGTATTTCTCCGGTACTCCACTGATACCAATCGATCGCCAAATCGATGCCAATTCTGCGGCGAATTTCCTGTTGTTGGGAACTAGTAAGAATGTCTAGGACTTCATTTTCACTGGTGATTAGTACCAACTGTCGATCGATTAATAACGAACTCAATCCCTGAATAATCGGCTTTTTAGTAACTACTGGTTGAGATCTACGAGGACTGTATGAAGCAACTTCCCAATCATCAGTATCGGGGTCATAATATCCTAGATTTGATGAATCTTCGCTGACAACGATCGATCGCATCGCGTCGCCTGTGGCGAATCGGGTACTTGTAGCCACTGGCTGCTGGCGACTCTCTCCCTGAAGATCTGCCGCTGTCAAGTATCCCCGCTCGGCAATTACTATCGGATATCCAGCATCTACGACCAACTCTAGAGCCTGTTCGATGTTAATATCGGAGACTGGTGGAAGTACTGGGTTTTGTGCTGGCGGGGTAATTTGGGGCTGAAAGATTTTGGTTGTTTGTGCGAGTAAGTGGAAGGGATATAGTAATGCTTGTCCACTCCAGACGACAGCGATCTTGATATGCCGAAAACCCTGAGCGCAGGTATCCTTGAAGCGACTAGTGCGCTGATTAATAAAGGTAAAGACTCGGCTTTGGTAATTTCCAGACATAGCAATTTGGATTCAACTATCCACGATCGACTAATTTACTGATTCTAGCGAACTTATGAATGATTCCGAGCAAAGTTTTGTGTCTTCTCTGCTAGCAAAAATTGAGCAATTACGCGGCTTGAGTCAGATCGATATCTTAACTGATTGGCGGATCTCGCTGGGGTGTGGATCTCTGAATACAGATCCCAGTCAATGGGATCGAGTGAGTCTAAATGAAAAGGGACAAATCAGTTGGGAACGGGGACGACAGGAAATCTGGCTGGCTCAAACATTAATAATTCCTACTCAGATTCAGGGCTATCGGGTTAGTAGTTTAGTCTGTCGGGTGGCATTTACTTGGTGGGCGGAGTTGGCGCAGGTATTTGTGGATGGTGTATTGGTACAAGAGGGGGATTTATTCGATCACAGTCCGCGAGTTTTATTAATGCCCGCTGCGGTACCTGGAACGGCTCTAGATTTGCGATTGCGATTGGTCAGCCCTGGGCATGATATCGGTGCTTTGATGCGTTCTCAGGTGGTTTATGAGTCCACAGATCCGTTGGCGGAGCCTCTCCCCTGGAGAATCGATCCTGAGCCTGGTTGGTTGGCGGATGAGTTGGCGGTGATGGTGAAGCAGATTGCTAGTTTTAATCCGTCTTTGTTAGGCGATGTGGGGGCAGTGATTGACTCGATTGACTATGATTTGTTGACGGTGGATAGTCACAAGTTTATTCAACACATCTTAGAGATTAAGCAACGGGTTAAATCTCTATTCACCATCCACTGTCTTGAAAAGGTGCTTCACTTGGGGAAACCCCAAGACTGCACTTTTCGCCATCCACCATCCACCATCCACCTCCTCGGACATGCCCATTTAGATATGGCATGGCTATGGGAAGTTTCGGAGACTTGGGAAGTTGCAGAACGGACATTTCGATCGACATTAAAGCTTCAGCAGCTATTTCCCGATCTGACTTTCTGTCATTCTACGCCTGCGCTATATGAGTGGATGGAACTCAATCAGCCGGAAGTATTTGCAGGTATTTGTCAGCAGGTGCAGGCGGATAAATGGGAAATAGTCGGTGGGATGTGGATTGAGCCAGATCTTAACTTGATTTCGGGGGAATCGATCGCGCGGCAAATTATTTATGGACAGCAATATAACCAAGCTAAATTTGGGGCTGTGACGAAAGTTGCATGGCTACCTGATACGTTTGGATTCTGTCATCAGTTACCACAGTTGCTCAAGCAGGGCGGGATTGATTATTTCGTCACTCAAAAGTTTTTGTGGAATGATACCAATCAATTTCCCCATCAATTATTTTGGTGGGAAGCTCCTGATGGTAGTCAGGTTTTGAGTCTGATGTCGTCGCCGATTGGTGAAGGCATCGATCCGCTCAAGATGATTGACTATGCCTGTAAATGGCAGACGGATACGGGGATAAATGAGTCACTGTATCTATTTGGAGTCGGCGATCATGGTGGTGGGCCGACCCGTGATATGTTGGAAATTGCCGATCGATGGTCACAGTCAGATGTCTTTCCCAATTTAGAATTTACGACGGCGGTTAAATATCTAGAGGGGTTGTCAGGTAGAGCTGATAGTCAGTTACTTCCAGTTTGGAAAGATGAACTTTATCTAGAATTTCATCGTGGTTGTTTCACTACCCACGCCGATCAAAAGCGATCGAATCGGCACTGTGAGGATTTATTATATCAAGCTGAACTCTGGTCTGCTCTGGCTTGCATTGTAACCAAAAAATCTTATCCTGACGCTCTGAAATTGCAGATCGAAATGGCGTGGAAACAAACATTATTTAATCAATTTCACGATATCATTCCTGGTACTGCGATCGAGCCTGTGTATGTCACGGCAAATGCAGGCTGGGCAGAAGTCGAACGAGTCACAACAGGGATTATTAGCGATGCGTTGAGTGATATTTGCGATCGAATTAACATTTCAAATCCGCCAGTAGAGGGCGCGATTCCGATCGTTATTTTCAATGCCCTTAACTGGGCGCGGAGTGAAGTAATTGAATACCTGTTAGATCCACAAGAAACCCGACTTTTTGGAAAAGTCGGGTTTCTGGATGCGTGGCAGGTATTTGATGCAGATGGAGACTTATTGGCTAGCCAGTCAACCACCGAACACATCCTATTTCTCGCAACAGATTTACCCAGCGTTGGCTATCGATTGTTCTGGCTAGCACCCACCCAAACAGCAACGGAAACACTAGCTTTCAGCGACTTTATTTTTAAAAACCAATTTGTAGAAGTAGAAATAAACCATAAAACTGGAGATATTGCCAGCATTTACGATCGAATCAATCATCGCCAGATCTTTGCGTCCACGGGTGGGAATCAACTTCAAGCCTTCCAAGATGGCGGACAGTATTGGGATGCCTGGAATATCGATCCTAAATACGCTGAAAAACCGTTGCCACCGAGTGAACTAAAATCAATTGCATGGATCGAAAACGGGGTAATTCGTCAACGTGTGCGGGTGGTAAGGGAATTAGCTGGATCTGAATTCACTCAAGACTATATCTTAGATGCTCATAGCTCGATAGTTCGCATCGCCACCAGCGTCAATTGGCAAGCTGAACATGTGCTAATCAAAGCCAATTTTGCCCTAAATCTGACTGCGGACATCTCCACATCTGAAACTGCTTGCGGCGCAATTATCCGCAGGATAGGCTTCGCCAACGAGCGTCCGAGTATCCCTGAAACACCTACCGAGAAAGCTAAATGGGAATTACCCATGCACCGTTGGGCAGATCTCACAGATCGCAATGGTAAATATGGGGTGAGTATCTTGAATGATTGCAAATATGGTTATGATGCTGGGACAGATTACTTGAGACTAACTTTACTTCGCAGCAGCAATTGGCCAGATCCGACAGCCGATCGAGGCTATCATGAATTCACCTATGCAATATATCCCCACAGTGGCGGTTGGCAGGCTGCTCAGACGGTGAGAAAGGGGCTGGAGTTGAATTCTCCGCTGCAAGTGATTCGGATGGGGAGACGGGGAGACTGGGAGACTGGGAGACTGGGAGACTGGGGTAGTTTGATTGATCTAGAGGCTGAAAATCTAGTGCTTATGGCATTCAAACCTGCTGAAAATTTAGATCAGTCTTGGATATTGCGGTGCTATGAGTGTCATGGAGTTGGCGGGGAAATTAAGCTAACTGGAGATCTGGATTTAAAGATCGATCGAGTGGTAAATTTACTTGAACAACCAAAATTAGAGCAAGTAGATCTAGTCATTAAACCCTGGCAAATTAGAAGTTTTGGAGTTTCTAATTAGCTCTCTTTGAGTGTGTTAGTTTACCGCCTAACTGAGAGCCTCCACCAACATTATTCAACCCCACATCCAGATTTTGGTTTGTCTATCAGTCCGCGTAGGCGGACTTCGCATCACTAGCAGCGGTTTTAACCGCTGACGAATTGACTAACCAAATCACTTAATCTCTTGCTCTACTCTGGACTCGTCGCCCATAAACTCTTCCATCCCGATGTTACTACCAGTCTGACTAATACCTTCGCGTATAAATACCTTCTTGACTGTCAACAGCAAAATTTTGAAATCCAACCATAAACTCCAGTTATCCACATACCAAATATCGAATCTAAATTTCTCATCCCAGCTCAGAGCATTTCGACCATTTACCTGTGCCCAACCAGTAATTCCTGGCAGCACATCATGACGGCGGGCTTGCTCGGAATTATAGCGTTCCAGGTATCTTACCAGTAGAGGGCGAGGGCCGACAAAACTCATGTCACCCAGCAATACATTCACCAGTTGTGGCAGCTCATCGAGGCTAGCCTTGCGGAAAAATTGTCCCAGGGGAATCAGCCGCTCTTCGTCAGATAGCAACTCGCCTTGCGCGTCACAATCACCAGTCATTGTCCGAAATTTATATACTGTGAAGGTGCGACCATTTTTACCAGGACGCTCTTGGGTAAAAACAATCGGGCTACCCATCCGCTGCCGGACGAGAATTGCTACCACTACCAAGATCGGGGAAAATAGTAGTAGCAGCAATGCAGCCATCGATCGATCTCCGATGACTTTAATCACTAGACTGATGCGGTAAAGCCAGCTATTGGCACGTTTTTTAGTTGTCATGGTCGATCTTTCGTCGGTAGTTATTATCAGAGCGATGGATCTGGGTACAGCTCTGACTAATCTTTATATTTCCCACTGACTGCCTCAGCATTGCTAAAACACAAGAATTCTTTCACTTTTGACCTGTGAGAGTCAAAAGGAATTACCCTCTATAGTTTATACAGCACTATTGCTGCGGACTGCAAACATCTAGAATAAATGAGTACGTCTAGCTAGATCCTCGAAAATTAACACCGCATCATGAATAAGATTATCTCCGTTCCTAGCAAATCAGTTGGCAACTTATCGGCACAGTCAGATCGGCTCCAGCTTGAGACGGAGCGGATCCAGGAAGTCTTAATTTTGCTGACGAGTTTAGTCGGGCGGGAGGAAGCGACAATTAAGTTAATTATTGATTGTCTGTACGATATTGGTTCAGTTAATTTAATCAATCAAAAAGTACGATTTAGACCAGTAAATGCTGTTGCTAGATTCATCGCCAGAAGATCGAAGCCAGTTGCCAAAGTATTTGCTTGGCGATGGTTTTGCAAGAATTGCCCTCAGCTAATTGCTCAGTGGTTATATCGCAAGGTAAAATTCTAGCTATCTAAAAACTAACTTGATACATCTGAAACAGTTCACCTGATTGAGTTTTGGTCACTTTTCCGCCTGTTTCTTTAACTAGTTCGGCAAATTGTTCCAGCGGCGATAAGAATACTTCAGCACCTAAATACATCTCTAGAATTGCCCAATTTTCAGCAAGTTCAGCAGTTGGATCGATCGCATCAAACACAAAAACGCCACCTGGCTTCAATACTCGTTTGACTTCTTGCAATACTAGCTTCCAATATTCCGGTGGATAATAACAGCTAAATCCAGTGGCGATCGCTCGATCGAATGTATCATTTTCATATTGCAATTGATGAGCAGCACCAGCCTGGACACCTTTAAATAACTTAGAATTTAACTGGGGTCCCCGTGAATTAAGGGCGTTACGAGCAGTAAGTCCAATCTCTTGCCCATAAAAATATGTTTCCCACTCCCGCCAGTTATAAATTAAGAAGCTAACCCCGCAGCCAATATCGAGACAGCGGTGGTTCTTTTTGAATCCAGCTAATTCCCAAAATGGCGACGTAATTTTATCACTGAGATTGCGACTAATCCACTCCCTAAAGATTGGCATCGCCTCTACTTCTGCGGGCAAATCAAAGGGTTCTTGCTTGAATTCTCGATCGAATCTCTGCTTAACTCGATCGATTTCATCAGCCCAATCATGAGCTTGTGTTGGTAATGAACTGTACATTGGTGAATGGTGGATAGTGAATAGTAAATACAGATAAATGTAGGGTGGGCACTGCCCACCAATAAATCTGTAGGTTGGGTTGAAGAATGAAACCCAACACACTCAGCCAGAATCTATGCTGACTTCTGATTTTTCAAGTATTCAAACACTGATTTATCACCGAGATCGGGTGGAATTGCTTGAATGGCTTTACGAATCGCAAATACTAGAAATAACCCTGCCCAAATTGCTAATAAGCTAGCTTCAACATTTTGGGGGAGTAGATTAATCAGATGTCCCAGCAACAAAGCTGGAACTAAAAATGTGAGAATCTTGGTTTCAAATCGATTGAAGCAAAAAGCTTCCTTAAAAAAAATCCCCGTCAATGCTGCAAACATAAACCCGATCCCCAAAATTGTGATCGGGTGCTGATAGACGATCGATCCAATCGGCTGCTGATAATATACCGCACAACCGATCGCACTCACGCTTCCAATCGCCCAAAATATTTGCAGGGCACGATGCAGGACTGCCATGTAAATATGAATTGTTGCTAGTGCAATTCCCAATCCAATCGAGAACGTAATATACAAAAATGTGATTAGATCCAACACATTTGAGTTTACACTGTCCGGCTGACTAAATTGGAATAATGCTGCAATTGTCCCAATTCCAAAACTCACCGCCGCTACCATCAAACCACTGCGATAAATCACCACACTCTGACGATCTCGATCGGTAACTGTAAATGTGCCAAACTGTCCTTGATAGACTTCTGATTCGATCGCTTGCATATATTATTCACCTATTTACTATCCACCATTCACCATCTATAGCAATCCTATTTGAGTTCCTCGCAGTAAAGTCAACTTGTAGGAGCGGTGCTGTCTTGTCGTTTTCTTATATCTCCCCCAGGAGAATAAAAACGCCGCCTCGTGCCCGCCCTCTAGGGATTACGCTTCTCATTTAGGATTGCTGTATTATTCCCGAAACTGTTGCTGATAAGCTAGATAAACTGCTTCAATCATCAGGTGAGAATCGATCGTTGGTGGTGCATCAGCAAGCTCGATTCGTTCTAGTAATTGATTGGCTAGCTTATCACTAACGTTCTTCCTAACGTTAGGATCCAATGCTGGATAACGATAAAGATATTTACGAACTGTTGCAAATTGTTCGGGTGTAAGTGCCACGATCTTACTTGTTTCGATGATCCGATTTGCAACATCTGTTGCTGCTGGGGAAATCTCAATTTTTTGCTTGGTAATAGCTTGTCCCTCTTGAATCAAGATTGTGCCAGCCACCCAATCACCCAATCGTTTTTCTTGGGCAGAAAATAAAATAAATAAAAATCCTAAACAAAAAAGATCATCGATCGGACGTAGTAACGATCTCAAGATTGATTGTTGAATCCCTACATTTCGACCATCTTCTCTAATTACTCTAATTTTAACATACCTCTTACCTGGAGTTTGACCGCGCCAGAAGGTTTCAAAACAGACAAAATAACCTATATACACCCCAAATAGAGTCAACAGTTGAATTGCCGTGATCCAGAGCCGAATTGGTTCAGATTGAAGCCAAGTTATTTGCGTAAATAAGAATATCCAAACTATTAAGATTAGAAATAGGATCGAACTCCAAATTAGATAGTCAATAACTAAAGCATAAATACGGTTGCCCAATCCAGCTAGAACAAACTCTAGTTCGACACTTTCTGGTGTGCGAGATTTAACTCGGTTTAAGAATTTCATACAGCATTTTTTGGTGCTAGCTAGATTGTCAAGTCGCCACCTTCACGTCGATTGCGGAGATCGTAGTAGACAATCGCTTTAATTACTTGCCAAAATGGCATGATAAATAATTCGCTGATTAAATTCAGCAGCAGCCCACCAATGACTAAAACACCACCGATTGTCTGAGTTGCTGGATCTTCAGAACCACTTACCATTACCTGACCAATAAAGCTAGGGCCATTACCCAGGGTATTAATTGGAATCATCATCAAGAAAGCGATTGTTACAATTAATATCACTCTACCTATAGCAGTCGAGATCAACTTTTTGCTCCTAGAAATACTAGAATTTGCAGATCTACTTTGTTCGACTGCTAGGGGTAATTCGGCGACAAACCAATAAGCGTAGTACCGTACTAAAATCGCGATTAGCATCAAAATTGCAGCGACTATCGCTAGAGCAATGCTGATAAAAGCCAAAGGACTTTCAACTGTCAACTTGAATCCATAAATCATGACTGCGGTAACAATTAGCACCGCAATTAGCAAGACAATAGAAGCAGCAACTGCGATCAACGAGATGTAAAGACTAATCAACCACGCAATTCCCAAAAAGCCCCAAGTCCGAGGGATTAGGTGTTGAGTAGCAACAGCAACAGTTTCTGGCTCATCGATTAGTTCTTGATAGGCTAATCGACAAATCACCGCTCGATCTGTGGCATATTTAGCCGAACAGTATAAAGTGCCAACTATCCACCCGATCGCAATTGGAATCCCTACCAGCCAAGAGTTTGTGAGAAAGTACAATCCGCCACCAATCAATCCGGCGACCACAATCACCAGTATCATTGCGAGCAACCAGCCAGTTGCTCGCAACGATACTTGGAAATAACGCTTAAAATTGGATTTGTATAAAGTAACGCTAGTGGTAATCACATTGCCAATGCTGAGGGTACCAACTGGATCGTAATTGTTTTTAGCCATCGATCTATTTGAAGAACTGCTGAACACTGGAGAGATTTGCAGTATCGCGAATCACCAGAAATACTCCCAATCCTAGCAGTAAAAATAGCCCAGTTTGCATCACAGTCTCTTGAATTTTCATTGGCAATGGTTTACCCAACAATCCTTCAAGTAACAAAAATGCCAGTTGACCGCCATCTAAAGCAGGCAATGGCAAAATATTCATTACAGCTAAATTGACACTGATTAATGCCCCAAATTGCAGCAGTCCAGCGACATTATTCTCCGCAATACTCGAACCGATTTCCACAATTTTGATTGGTCCAGCAATTTGAGTCGCTGTTTCACCAAAATTTGTGACTAATTGCGACAAACCTTGAACAGTCAGCACAATCACCCGTTCAAATTCGGCAGCTCCTTTTTTCATCGCATCAATTAGATTAATCGATCGATCGATGATAATATCTGCATTTGGTACAAGTCTGACCCCAATTTGTCCTTTATTATCAACCGTAGCGTCAGGCGTAACTTGCAGGTCTAATACCTTTTCGCCACGCTTGATCTGGAAGGTAATTGGCTGATTGGGATGATTCTGAATCTCTGCCATCAATTTGGTAATTGCTGGTTTGCCCTCACCTAGCTGCTCACTATTTACTGCTAAAACTGCATCATTGGCTTGAATCCCCGCTTTACCCGCTGCACTCAATTCATTAGTGATTCCGGCGACGGTGACACCAGGATGATAATCAATCTGCTGAAATCCAATTACGCTGACCTGGACTACCAGCAAGAAATAAGCGAAGATCAGGTTGGCAATTACACCCGCACTGATGACGATCGCTCGATCGAGGATTGGTCGATTGCTGAGTAAATTAGGATCTGTTGGTGGAATATCGCTTTCAGGATCGTCATCGGGAAATCCCACAAATCCGCCTAGTGGCAATGCCCGCAGCGCATACTCAGTCTGCTTACCCTGGTACTTTAATAATACTGGCCCAAAGCCGATCGAGAATTTGTTGGCATATATTCCCTGTAATCTCGCTGCCAAAAAGTGACCTAATTCATGCACGAAAATTAATAACGCTAAAACGCCAATCGCCGCCAGTGTTGACATATCTTCCCTTATTTCTGACCTTTATCCCCTCATTCTAGTCAAAATCAATGGTTAAATGCTAAAATAGTAAGTTGCAAAATTTAATCAAAAGTTTTCAGTATTCATGAGCCTAACCCAAGAACGCAAACAAGAAATCATGGCCGCGCATCAGTTGCACGCAACCGATACAGGTTCTTCCGATCTCCAAGTCGCCATGCTAACTGAGCGGATCAATCGCCTCAGCGCTGGACTCCGTGTCGAGCAACTCCTTCGGAAAAAACTCTTCGAACCATGCGTTCAGTTCCCGATTGGCAATGTTGCTGACGACCTTCCGCCAGCGCGTTGATCAGATGGTTACTGAAACGGTGACAATGCTAACCACTTGGATTGCTGCAGACGTGCCCAAGGTCACGCGCGTTGTGCTGAATGGTGAATTGGTGATCCGCGGATCAACCCGCCGTTACCGAGACACGAGATGACCGAAGCTGATTTTCGTGCAAGGCTGGTGGCATTGGGGATCAGGCTTGATGACCACGCCTTTGCTGCTGCGTT
>JANNBD010000041.1:0-10212 GCA_031385105.1 Chamaesiphon sp. OTE_78_metabat_374 | reverse complement strand
CTGGAGAGGACTTGTTGGTAAGCATCTTCGATGTTGCCCAAATCGCGGCGGAACCGATCTTTATCCAAGACTCGCAAATCGGGATCGGGTTCCCCAATCAACCACAACCGACAGCTATCAGGACTAATTTCATCTGCAAGTAATATCTGTTGGTGCTTGTCTACGCCAAATTCGATCTTGAAGTCAACCAGTGTAATTCCGCACAGTTTAAAAAAGTTTTGGAGGATAGTATTGACCTCGATCGCCTTAGAACGCAAGCTATTTACCTGCTCTGCTGTGGCTATCTCCATCAACATTAGTCGATCGTGTGTCAGGAGCGGATCGCCCAGGGCATCATCTTTGTAGAAAAATTCGACCAGTGGTGCTGGTAGTATTGTCCCTAGCTTGATGCCAGTCTGTTGACAGAGACTACCTGCGGCAATGTTCCTGACTACCACCTCCAGGGGGATAATCTGTACCGATTTCACCCGCATCTCATTGACTGCTGGACAGTCGATGTAGTGAGTTGCAATTCCGTGTGATTCGATCGACTTGAATAAATGTGCGGCAATCTGACAGTTAATTTCCCCTTTTCCAGCGATCGTGCCGCGCTTTTGAGCATTAAATGCAGTAGCATCATCTTTAAAGTAAGCTAGTAAGACATCAGGGTCATCTGTAGCGTACAGAACCTTGGCCTTGCCTTCGTAAATCTGCTGATGACGATTCATGCTGAAATAGTTAAAATTAGAGGAGCCACACCAAATTTTAGCTGAAAATCGGCAACAGTTAATAGAGATCAGTATTGTATCGCAACAAGTAGGACGCAATATCAATGTCAAAGCAGGTCGATTTATTTCTGCATCAAAGTAATCGCTATCACGGTGACTTTACTCCCGAAAATTTAGTATTTAACAATAATCTCCAGGAATTTACCCAGAAAGTCAGCTATATCTGTAGTCTCGAAACATCTGGTAAACTCACTCCAGAAGAGTCTTATAAGCAAATCAAAAGCCTCTGGAAAGAACTCAAGCGAAGTAAGAAAGAGCTGGGAATTGGACAGCAAGAAAACGGATCTGGGGATGGGGAGAGCGGGCGATAGGAAATTTGGGTGCTTGGAAGACTAAATTCACTATCCACCATCTCCTAAATCACCCGTCGATAGTGTTCTTGTAACTGTTGGGTTGCGGCAGCCCAACTCCACCGTTCGGCTTCTGAGCGGGCATTTTTGCGGAGCTTGAGATAGTGCTCAGGTTCGGCAAATAGTTTCTGAGCAGCTAGAATCGCCGCATGGGGATCTTGGGGGTCGAAGAGGTAGCCATTTACTCCATCTGTAACGATATCAGGAATACCGCCCGATCGAGCCGCAATCACTGGACAGCCTGCTGCCATTGCTTCTAACAATACTAAACCCAACGTCTCAGTCCGCGATGGAAAAATAAAGGCATCTGCCACTGCATAAGCTGCGGCCAATTTTTCACCGCCCAAATAACCAACAAAATGTGTGGGAGTACCCGCAAAATAAGTCTCTAAACTAGCCCGATGAGGGCCACCACCCACGATCGCCAATTTTGCGCCTGGGATTGCCGCTAAAATGGGTCTAATCTGCTCAATTTCCTTTTCAGCTCCCAGACGACCAACGTAGAGTAATAGACGGCTAGTTGACTCACCTTGGGTCAAATGATCACGCATTTGGACTGTCGCCATCGCTGGATCGAAAGTTTCTGTATCTACGCCCCGCTGCCATAGATCCACTCGATCGATCCCCTGTGCGCGCAACTCCTGTACCATCACACTAGAAGTACATAGGTTTAAGGCTGCTTGATTGTGAGCTGCTTTTAACAATTCCCACAGCAAGCCTTCTAACATGCCTAGTCCATAATGTGCGAGATATTTGGGCAGGTGAGTATGATAGGAAGCTACCAAGGGAATTCGATTTAATTTGGCGTAAAAAATTCCAGCTAGTCCGAGTACTGCTGGATTGACAACGTGGATAAGATCTGGTTTGAACTTGGCTAATTGTTGACCGATTTCTGGTCGGGGTAGTGCTATTTTTAGTTCGGGATAAAGGGGTAAAGGAAAAGCTGATAGTCCATGTACCCTAGCTCCACAATAAGACTCTAATCCCCCTGCTGGACAGAAAACTAAGACCTCATCACCATATTTTTGTAGGTATTCGATCGTGTATTTGAGTCGAGTAACGATGCCGTCGACTTTTGGTAAAAAAGTTTCGGTGAATAGGGCGATTCGCATTATTGAGAGTTTGGCTTTTGGTAATTATTTTAGGCTAGATTATAGGTTTCTCGAAAAATCGAAAATTTATGCTCGTGAAATGGTTGTATTATTTAATTGCCGCTGAGTATAATTACTGAGTCGGACAAGTGGACGTTAACAGGTATATATCTCGATGAATTGTTAGATCCAGTTGAATCGACAATCACAGCCCAAATACCCTCGTTTCATCGGGCAGAATCTGCTAGTACACACTGTTTTGTTTAAATATTAAGTGATAAATATGATAGCTGGCAATACCCTCAGTCTCGATGCTCCACAATACCAACTCTGCCAACAGCAGTCTCAATATCGTTGGCGTAGCCTCTCCACAGGAGAATCTGTCATGTCAGCTCCCAACCCTGATATCTTAGTCATATTCGATCAGCGCGTTGAAAATCAAGGTGTCTTGTATCAAGCATTACAATCAGGCTCGATCGGTTACTCGATCAATTCTAATCGAGATGCGATCGATCAAATTACCACCTTACTAGCTGATACAGGTGCGAAACGACTGGCGATTGTTGCCCACGGTGAAGCTGGTAGTATCAAGATTGGTGTGAATTCGATCGATCTAGCCCAACTCCAGTCCCGCACTCCATTACTGCAAGAATGGTGTCTAGACGAGATCTTATTATATGTCTGTGAAGTAGCCAAAGGCGATCGCGGCCAGCAGTTTATCAGCCAGTTGGGTACAGTCACTGGAGCTAAAATTGCCGCCAGTACAGCCAACATTGGTAGTAGCAAGCTCGATGGTAACTGGAATCTCACTAGTGACACGGGCAAGATTGCCCCTAACCTAGTATTTCAACCAGAGATCATTGCCGCATATCCCAACATCCTCAAAGCCGGAGATCTAGATCCTGGTTTCGGCACCAATGGCAAAGCCATCACTGATTTCAATGGTGCTAATGATATTGCCAAAAATGTCTTTGTTCAAGCGGATAAAAAAATTGTTGTAGCTGGCACCAGCAATGATGTTTTTGCATTAGCAAAGTACAATAGCGATGGTAGTCTCGACACCTCCTTTGGCAATAATGGTAAAACTACCAATAGCTTTGGTGGCAGAATCAACTCTACTATTCAACAAAGCGATGGTAAGTTTGTCGTAGCTGGGAGTATCGACGGTTCTTTTTATGTAGTTCGCTACAATCTCGATGGTAGCATTGACAGCTCTTTTGGAAATAATGGCAAAGTTATAACAGTCATTCCGCGTGCTGCTATCAAAGATATTGTTCAACAAAAAGACGGTAAACTTCTCGCAGTTGGGGACAGTGGACCAGAAAATTCAGGTACTGCTGGTACTATCAACGTCGTTCGCTACAATCTCGATGGTAGCCTGGACACATCTTTTGGTACTGAAGGTAAAGCAAGTCAGTTCGGTAATGGCGTAACTGATATCATCTTGCAAAATGATGGTAAATTCGTGTTAAGTGGCGGATCAGAACCATTCCGAAGCCCTAATAGTCAGCCAATACTCGATCGATACAACAGTAATGGTACTTTTGACAAATCTCTTCCAGTATCACCAGACCGCCGATTTGGTAACGGTACAGTCCAAGGTGATGGCAAAATTATTGTGATTAATGATTCTTTTCTCGGCCGATCTCCTGCTGATAATTTTGAATCTATTGTCCTAATTAGCGGTAGCATCAATCGCTATAATGCTGACGGAACTATTGACAATTCCTTTGGCACAAATGGCAAGGTTGATAATATTGTCGGAAATGGAGCTAGTGTCGTCGTCCAAAGTGATGGCAAAATCATCGTAGCGGGAGCGAGTGGAACAGCATTTTTCATTGCTCGATACAATAGTAACGGCACACTAGACAATACCTATGGAGATAACGGTAAAGTTACTAGCGACCTCAATGTTGCCCTGAACCTTAGCGGTATAAAATTGCAGAGTGATGGTAGTATTTTATTCGTTGGGAGCACAGGAACTGTTGCTGACTTTATCATCGCGCGATATTTAAGTGATGGTACACCTACTACTCCCACTGCAATTAATGGCACCGCTGGAAATGATACGCTCAATGGCACCAGTGCTGATAACATCATCAATGGTCTAGCTGGGAATGATACGCTCAATGGATTGGATGGCAATGATACCCTCAATGGCGATGACGGTAACGATATCCTCAACGGTGGTAGCGGCAATGACATCCTGACGGGTGGTAATGGCAATGACAAACTCAACGGCGGGAATGGTAATGACACCCTAACTGGTGGCAATGGTAATGATACCCTCGTTGGTGGTGCGGGTAACGATATCCTGACTGGTGGCGCGGGAAATGATCAGTTCTCATTTAGCGGTGGCAAGTTACCTCAAAATCAGCGCGTTTCTGGTTACATTGGTACTGATACCATTACCGACTTTACCAAAGGGGACAAAATAGTCTTGAGCAAAGGGATATTCCGCGCCCTCAAAGGCGATGTAGGTGTGCTGAATCAGTCAAACTTTGCAGTAGTCGAGAACGATGTTTTAGTTTCAACTAAAGCCGCCGAGATTGTCTACAGCAAGAGTTCCGGTGCCCTGTTTTACAATGCTAATGGTAAAGGAACGGGACTGGGTAATGAAGGTGGTATTTTTGCGACTGTAACGGGGTTGCCGAATTTATCCAGTAATGATTTTACAGTGATTGGTTAGAATATATCCCTGGATGGGACAGAACCCCGACTGTCTTGTCGTTTTTTTATTCGGGGGGAACCCCCGAATAAAAACGCCGCTTTTCCAAAAAGTCGGGGTTCTTGCTGCAATGGTATGAATCTCTGAAGCTCTTGCTTTTTATCGATAGCTTTTAATTTTTTTATTAGTTTCTCTTTGCAACTGAGCGGCAATTTTAAACATCTCTACGCCGTCATGTAGGCAGCTTTCATCATAGTTCATGACGTAAAAATTTAGCTCTTTTACACCATCAGCTACTTGGTTGATGGTGTAATATAAATTGGCAGCAATCTCTGCCAGTAATGCCGGATTGGACATTGAGTGAAAAATCTTGTCAATTTTCTGTAGATGTAGCTGACACTCAGTGACATACGCCTCAAACTTTCCCATTAACTCATCATCAAATGGATCACCAGAAAGTTCTTGAATTTGCATTTTGAGCGGCTTGATAATCCAACCAATCATCCGATTGATCGGCGTATAAACTTGATTCAGCCACAATACTAAGTCCTCATCTACTTCATGTCCCACTGGGCGAGCTGGACGACGGGGAATGTGAGCTGAAGCTTGCTGTTGGCGCGGAATGATTATTTCGGGTGCTAGAAAATAATCGTATTCTCGCCGCTTGAGATCGTCACCCAAAACTTCATAAGCAGCATTAATTTTGATAATTAGATCGGCATTAGCTTTGCCACCATTGACATCGGGATGAAATTTTTTAGCCAACTGCCGATAAGATTGCTTGATCTCATCAGCAGTAGCTTTGGAATGGACTTGGAGGACTTGGTAGTGCGTTTCGGACATTACATTAGGCTTTGGACTTTAGGCGTTAGCTTTTGGTGGATGGTGGATAGTGGATGGTGAATAGTGGATAGTGAATTTAGTTTTCTAATCTCCCAATCTCCCCCGTCCCCGCGCTCCCACACCCCCATGCCCTAACTCGGCTCTGGATCCTGAAATAGCGGCGTGCTGAGATAGCGTTCGCCAAAACTAGGCTGAATCATGACAATTAGTTTACCTTTATTTTCAGGGCGACGACCGACTTCGATCGCGGCATATAGTGCTGCACCTGAAGAAATACCTGACAATAAGCCTTCTTCTCGTGCTAATCTACGTCCATACTCGATCGCTTGTTGATCTGTTACCTGAATTACTTCATCGATCGCTTCAATCTTTAATACTTGCGGAATAAATCCAGCTCCAATCCCCTGAATCTTGTGGGGGCCTGGTCTACCGCCGGATAGGACGGGACTATTAGTCGGCTCCACGGCAATGGCTTTAAACTCTGGTTTGCGGAGTTTGAGAGCTTCAGCAACGCCAGTAATCGTGCCTCCCGTGCCAACTCCAGCGATGAGGATATCGACTGTACCATCGGTATCGGCCCAAATTTCTTCAGCGGTGGTGAGCCGATGAATCTGGGGATTAGCAGGATTCCGAAATTGTTGGAGCATATACGCATGTGGCGTTTTATCGACAATTTCCTGAGCGCGACGGATGCAGCCAGTCATCCCTTCACTGCCTGGGGTGAGTTCTAGTTGGGCACCATAAGCTCTCAATAATGCCCGACGTTCGAGACTCATGGTTTCCGGCATGGTCAAAATCAGTTGATAGCCCTTGGCGGCTGCGACCATCGCTAGCGCAATCCCAGTATTCCCAGAGGTCGGCTCGACTAAAATTGTTTTGCCAGGGGCAATCAAGCCTTCTTTCTCAGCAGATTCAATCATATTTACCCCAATCCGATCCTTGACGGAGGAAGCGGGATTCATGCCCTCTAGTTTGACAATAATTTCGGCAACACAGCCCTCTGCTTGCGGGATCCGATTGAGTCTGACGAGGGGAGTACGGCCGACTAGTTCGGTAATATTGTTGGCAATTTTCATGGAGTTTTAGATGGGGACTTGGGGACTGGTCGATCGTCATCACTATCCACTATCCACTATCCACTATCCACCCACCCGTCTAGATACCTAATTCTTCATGGAGAAGAGAGTAGCTACTAAATTTCAATTAAGCGTCAATGATAAAGAATGTGAATATTTGGGGAATAATAGAGACAGAGACAGTTAAACCCAGTTGTCAGCTCAAGATCGACTATCTAAGCCACTTGGCTGAGTACTGTATGTTTTCAGTTCAAGCTACAATTGGTATCAATCGAATGAAAACGATCGGTTGTGTCTAAAATATCATTTTTCAACAACGAGATCGACGGCTTCATCTAGTTGAGTAGTGGGTCTAGTAGCAATGGGTCAGGCGATAGCGGTCCTATGAAGGAATGGAGTCTTAATCGGGAGTCAGAAATGTTGGATGCGATCGTACATAATTTAGAACAAAGTAACCACATCGCCAGGATTAAAAAGCTGGTGTTTTGTGCGTGTACCAATAATTGGAGTAATGAAGCCCAACAACTGAGTACGGTCAAATTCAAAAGTCATCTCCAAGAATTGCGAGATAGCCATGCTTCGATCGTGGAGCTGAAGTATCTGCTGTATCGAATTGTGATTAGACTCAATCACAGTACTAATTATTATACAGTTGCCAATTTGCTCTGCCAAGAAATGGAGCCGCTGTATGCTCAGTCAACTGGCGCAGTGGGAGATCGATCGATTGCTGAAGATCGAGGGGCTACGTCTTCCGCTGTAGTCTGGGGTAAGGAAGTAATTTTTACAGTTGAAGAGATCCACATGGGATCGGTACTCCAAGTCGAGATGATGGTGCTAGGTGCCAATCGTCAGCTCTTGACCCAGACAGTGGTAGAGTTACCAGATCTGATCCGAATGCTGTCCCAGTATCAGGAATGGCAAGCTCGCTATCGTCGGCTCGACCCCCAGAATCATCGCTTGATGAGCAATAAGGCCGTCAGTCTGGTACCAGAGCGAATTAATGACTGCTTGGATGCTGGGGCGATGATGCAGGCAAATTTACATCAGTGGTATGGTTCTCCAGGCTTTCAGGCGATTAGGGAAAAGTTGGCGACAATGATTGACTCCGAAGTAGAAGTCGATCTGATCGTGCGGAGCCGCTCAAAAGCACTACTCAAGCTGCCATGGAACTCGATTTGGCAGCCGTTACTCGATCGATATCCCCAAGCAGAAGTCAGTCTCTCGCTGATTCCAACGATTTCGGACAATATTGCCAGTGACGAAAAGTTACAAGTACCCGTATTATCGATCCTAACTAGTGCTCAAGGAATTAAGCTCGATCGCAGCAAGGAATATCTAGAAGCATTGCCCCACACGAGCGCAGAATTTGTCGTCGCCCCCAGCCATGCTGATTTTGTAACTGCACTGACCAAAAGATGGAGTGTGCTATTCTTTAGCAGCTATATCTCTGGCTACTTACCCAATGGTCGGATTTATATTAATCATCACGATACAATTACCATTGCTGAATTCAAATATCGAATTCGGACGGCCGTTCAGCAAGGGCTAAAACTACTAATTATCAACTGCGGTGAGGGTTTGGAGCTAGCCAGTGAACTGGTCGATCTCCAGATTCCCAACCTGATTGTGATGCGCGAAGCTGTCCAGGATCAAGTCGCCCAGGAATTTGTCAAGCTATTTCTCAAAGCTTTTTCAGGGGGTAAATCACTCCAGCTAGCAGTTCGAGACGCACGGGAACGACTCAAAGCGATCGAAAAAGTGGTGCCAGACGCTAGTTGTCTGCCAATTATCTGTCAACAGATTGCTAATCCAGCCTCCAACTGGAATCGAATTGCTCACATTACGCTCCAATCCAGAGAATTACTGGAAATATCCCAAAATTGGGCTGAAACCGAAGCAACAGGAGTAGTGGCATTTGCAGAGCCAGAAGTAGCATTGCCCGAACTCGCCCCGATCGAGTACGATCGACTCACGTTAATTCATCAACTTTCAGGCTATTTTAGCGAGGTCTATACTCTTGCATTCAGTGCTGACGGGCAATGGTTGGTCAGTGGACATGGTGACATTACCCATGTCGATGATGCGGTCAAAGTCTGGCGGCTATCAGATGGTAAGTTGGTACATAATTTACTCGGTCATAGCCACTGGATTTATAGTGTGTTGATTACTGCCGACTCGGAAACAATTATTAGCGGTAGTCTGGATGGCACTGTTCAATGGTGGCAGTTAATTACGGGTACCAAACTACCTCAGTTACTCGACAATAAATCTGCTGTCAATGCCATCTCTTTGACCGCCGATGGCCAGCGATTAGTCACGGGTGGCAATGACTCGGTGCTGAAGATTTGGCAGCCTCAAAACGGCTTATTGATCCATCAATGTCCAGGTCATCTCCAAAACATCGCTTGTCTAGCGACTGACCAAGCAACAAAATTGATCGCTAGCGGCAGTAGTGACTATACTGTGAGGCTATGGCAGCTTCAGGAAGGGCGATTGCTCAAGACCCTATTAGGCCATAGCGGTCGGATTAGTGGTGTGGCAATTACACCTGATGGCAAGAAAGTTGTCAGTGCTAGCCACGATTGCACGATTAAAATCTGGGATGTAGAAACAGGAAATCTGATCGATACGCTGATTGGGCACTCTCAATCGATCAGTTGCGTGGCAATTTCCCCCGATGGACGGACAATTGTCAGTGGTGGAGATGATCGCAATCTCAACATCTGGGATCTAAATCAGGGTAGGCTAATCCATACTCTCTCTGTCCATGATCGATCGATCCTATCAGTGACAATTAGTGCCGACAGTCGCACGATTGCGACAGGTAGCTATGGTGAGATTCAAATTTGGCGAGTTCCAAGTTAGTGGTTTAGTGGTTTAGTTTCTAGCAAAGAGGGAGAGCAGACAGTACCTGCTCTCCCTCTTTTCATTAATTGTCAACTCACAGCGATGAGTCAATGAGCTGTGAGTTCGCTAAACCACTAAACCACTAAACCACTAACTAACTATTCCCGACCATTGAATCTTCTTGAGTTTTTCCCGCCGATAAGAAAAGAAATATTCTGGCTGTTGATAGGTACAATGAGGCGCGATCGAAATTTGATTTGGATCTACGCCTAATTGTTCGAGTTGGAGTTGATTAACCCGCCGCACGTCTAGTCTCACTCGCCCTGGCTGTTCATCCGGTAATAGGGGTGAATTAGGCATAGCTTGGATTGACACTAAATCAGCCTCACTGTCGCCAGAGAAAGGCTGTGGTGCGATCGATCTACATACTTCTAAACCTGTCTGAGTGGTCACTTGATAAACTTCACCATCGATCGCTGGACCGATCGCGATGATAATATCAGCTAGGCTACCACCCTGCGCTAATAGTCTTTTTACGGCTACAGTTGCAATATTTAAGGATGTGCCGCG
>JANNBD010000036.1:0-11017 GCA_031385105.1 Chamaesiphon sp. OTE_78_metabat_374 | reverse complement strand
TCGGCATCTTCTTTAACCCTGCGGATGGGGAGATTGGCGATGAGGGCGGTGACTCTTTGGTTGCTTTCGAGGGAAAAATCTAGTCCTTGGGCATCAATTTCGACGTAGCGGGAGACGACTTCGAGAATTTCTTGGCGCATCATCTCGACCATTTGAGGGCTAAGATCGGTGCGATCGTGTGCGATTACCAATTGTAGTCGCCGCTTGACTTGATCCTTGCTGGACTCAGTGTCAACGCGAGGAAATAACATGTCCAAGAATTCATTAATCATCATCATAGTAGTGCGGTCGGTAGAATAAATTAGTGCCTAAATAATGAAATTGTTGATGGGTGAAGAATGGTGGCAATAATTACTGACAAATCTACCGACCCAATATCAAGCTATATCGAGGTTATCTAACCAATTTTTGACATCATTTGGACATCAAAGGTACGATTTTGGTGACACCGATGGATGGTTTTTCGGTGGTGAACTGTGGGAACAGCTCAAGTCGTGTACTGGCTATATTACTATTTTGTAAAGATTTTGCGTAGCCGTGTCAAGATATTACTGCGATCGGGCGACAAATCCAGGTAGGGAGTCTTTTCACCGCAGAGCCGATGAGCAATGTTTTCAAAGGCTTTAGCAGCGCGGGAATTGGGGTTGTTTTCTAGTACCAATGGTTCGCCGCGATTGGTAGATGTAATTACGCGCTCATCTTCTGGTACCACCCCAATCAGTTGAACTGCGAGAATTTCGCTGACATCTTCAACCGACATCATTTCGCTAGCTTCTACCATTGCCGGACGCAGACGATTGACGATTAATCGCGCTGGACTAATATTACTAGCTTCGAGCAGCCCAATTACTCGATCGGCATCCCGCACAGCGGAAATCTCTGGAGTCGTTACGATCAAAGCTTCCTGGGCTGCGGCGATCGCATTTTTAAAGCCCATTTCGATCCCCGCCGGACTATCAATCAGCACAAAATCAAACTGGGGCGCGAGTTCACCAATCATCCACTTCATGTGGTTTGGGGTGATCATTTCGGCTTTGCGATTTTGGGTCGCAGGTAACAACACCAATCCTGGCTGTCGTTTATCCCGCACTAAGGCTTGGTCCAGCCGACATTCTCCCGCCAAAACTTCTACCGCCGTGTAGACAACGCGATTTTCCAACCCCAATAATAGATCGAGGTTTCGCAGCCCAAAGTCACCATCGACGAGTGCGACTTTGTGCCCCATTTTAGCTAGAGTCATTCCCAGGTTTGCCGTGACAGTGGTTTTACCCACACCACCTTTACCGGAAGTAATTACAATAATGCGAGTCATGGAGTGTTAGTGATAAAAATCTGATGGGTGGCAACGGATTGAGCATTAGTTACGCGCTCAAATCTAGTCAGGACGTAAGGACGGCGGTAGAGCTAACTCGCGGAGATAAGGAGTCGTTTTCATGTCCACAGCGCGGGCAATCCGAATACCTTGGGGGGTAACGTAGGCGATTTCTGGCTCAAACTGTGGTGGCGGGGTTTCTGGTGCGCGGGCGACTCGATCGGCAATGCGAAGTTGAGTTGGCTCCATCTGGAGTGCCATAATCAGACATTGGGGATTGTTAGGATAGCCAGCATGGGCAATCCCGCGCAATCGTCCCCAGATAATAATGTCCCCTGCGGCAAAAATCTCGCCCCCAGGATTGACATCGCCGATGATGATTACATTACCTTGATGCCGGATGTCCATACCCGATCGAACAGTCATCTGAAGGTAGATTGGTTCTGCCAGCAGCGGTGTCAAATCGGCATTTGTCGGCGGTACTAGCGGATCGATCGCGACCTGCTGAGTGACTGAATAACCAGCCGTAGCAGCAGCCACAGCCGTCTGACGGCGGCTAGTTGCGACTATTTGCAGTTGCAAAGATACGTCACTGAGGGCATCATTAATCGCCTGTAGTTGCCGCGCATCCAGTAACCTGTCGTGAGCAATTAGATGAACCACAGCCAATGGTTGCCAAAATCTGGTATTGGCTTGAAGTCTTTGCTGGAGTTGTTCCAGTAGGTCATTCCAACTAGCAGAAGCCGGAGTTTCCGCCTCTGTTGGGAGGATTAATTTCACTACCCCATCTTCATTCTTGAGTCGAATCTGTAATTTTGGCGGCTGTGCGGGAGTGGCTGGGATTGGATCCGTTATCTCCTGGGCATTTATGGGCAGGGTAGATGGAGAATCAGCATTCATGGACTACAGAGTGGCGGCTGGTGATGACAATGGCACCTCTATCTTACCTGTAAACGGATATTTCGATGAAATTGTCGATTGGTTATTTTGAAATCTACCGTTAGTAGTAATATTATTGAAAAAGTTTAATCAAAAGTTTGATGTCTAAATTAAAAGTAGTAATCTTAGCCACAATGATTGTCTGGACTGGACTTGAATTGAGGCAAACGGCGACAGCAGCTCAATCTTCAATATCAGCAATGACCAAGGCTACTGATTCTCGTGGTGTTGTCACTGACGCTCGTTCGCGTAGCGTCTCTGGCAAAGAATCTTTTGCTCTAGCCAGAGGATGCACGCTCAAACGATATCGCCGTCCTCGCTAGATTATCAAGTCGATCTTTGTTGATCACAGAATTTCAGAGATCGATCGCATTTTTAGTTCTATTAGCTGCTCAATTTCATCCCCGATTCCTATACTGTTAGGCGAGTTTATAAGTATTATGAGTTCTAGTCACACATTTGGCGCGATCGCCAAAAAAATTAGTTTGATTCGGATTTGGGCAGTTGCCAGCAACGTTTTTCGAGAGGTGGTACGCGATCGAATCTTGTTTGTAATTGGCTTCTACGCGCTGCTAATGCTGGTAGCAGTCAGAATCCTGCCAGATATCGCGGGGCCTGTCAAAGACAAGGTTCTGCTCGATTTTGGCGTTGCCAGTAGTGGTTTACTCGGTGTGGTAGTGGCAATTTTTGTCGGTACTAATTTGATAAATAAAGAAATAGAAAAACGAACAGTCTTTGTAATTGTCACTAAACCAGTTAGTAGCTTAGAGTTTATTCTCGGCAAACATTTAGGACTATCTGCGGTACTAGCAATTTTAGTCGCTGGGATGACGGCTATTTACCTATCTATTCTCAGTTTTGCCCAAGTCAGCTATGAGTTAACACCGCTATTACTAACAGCATTTTTTCTATTCTTAGAACTAGCTCTGATCACAGCAGCGGCACTATTATTTAGTGTATTCACCAGTTCGATTTTAGCGATCCTACTTACTTCATCCCTCTATTTAGTCGGACATCTGAGTGAGGGAATGGTCAAGTTAGCTGGCATCACCAAAAATCCCAGCTTTCAACAATTAACTGACAATTTATATCTCGTCTTACCAGATCTCTCCCGACTCGATCTCAAGAATAGTGCAGTCTACGGCGTAGTTCCCCAAGCAGATACACTCTTCATCAATGCTGGCTATGCAGTTATTTACACGGCAATATTATTGATTCTGACTACTGCAATCTTTTCGCGGAGACAGTTCTAGCAGTTGGGAATTAGCTGCAATCTATCTAGTAATAATTTTTTTTTGCAAAGGGGATCATCATGGTTTATAAGAAGTTATTGGATGATCCTATTTTAAAATATTATGCTCAGGTAACAAGTGATATAGCAGATCGAGCTTGCCCAAATTAAGCTTAATTGTTATTTCCCATAAGCTGGCAATACTCAGGTACAAACTATTATCTTCATCTTCAATCGCAGATTTTGCGACAGTGCTCAAATTTTTGTCACCATCTACCAGCCAAATCAGAACGTGTGTATCCAACAAGCTCCGCATCACATATACTCAGCATTAAACTCGATCGTGAGACTGAAATCTTGTAGCAAAGATGTTCCTAACAAAGGCTTAGTACCAGTAGCCAACACAGTCAAAAACTGCACTTGCTCATTCCATCTAATTTCGGCTAAATAAATAGGGATTTCCGACTCGCTACCATCAGCCAGTACTTAAACATATAAAACAACGGGCGAAGAAAATGGGCTTCGGTATTGTCCCTGAGCTAATTGTGGCTTGAGTTTCTTAGAAGAGGCTACGCCAAAGAGACTCGGCAGGATCAGTAGATTTGATTTATTACCCACTCGCGGGATGAGTCGAGCCAGCTCGATCGAAATTTCAAGGAATAAATACACGTCTCGATCCTAAGTAATTATCAATGTACATGGATAATTCAATCAATCGATCGATACATTCTTCTCTATAATTTCGTTCGTCAAATCTGGTGAGATTTGCAATTGTGATGACTGGTAATGAGGTGGAGTTATTTTCTTCGCGCATTACTTGTTCGAGTGAATCTTGCCCTTTCATGCGTCGATTTGCGGTCAGGAGAATCATGTTGTGAAGCTGGGCATATCTCCACACGACTCTATCGGTACTATTGGGGGGCAATTCAATTTCGGCAAAAGTAATAAACTGAATTGGTAATAGATCTAGCCATCCTTTTGAGGCAATTGCACCTAATAAAATTTCGGCATAGCCTTCAAGGTTTTGGTCAATCAGAAAAATCATTAATTCAATGTTTGCCTCTTGGCTTTTTGGGCTTGAAGCTTTTGCCATGCTGCTTCTTGACCTACTGGGGCTGGAAGTGTGGCAACTCGCTCGTTTAATTCGCGATTTTGCTCTCGCCAGTATGCTTGTAGCTCGGATGCTTCTGCTAGAATCGATTGATATTCTGACTCAACTTCTGTGCGATGGGTGTTGATGTATTCTAATGCCGCTTGCACTTGCTCTTGGCTAAGATTGAGCATGTTGGCGATAAATTTGGCTGGATATTTTGCGATTGCAAAGTCCATCACATCGTAGAGACTGATTCTAGTCCCAGCGATAAATAGTCCTGTTTCGTTGCGATCAATTATGCTAGATGGAACGATCTTTTTGGGTGATTGCTGCTGTTGAGGATTGATTGAGGATGTCATGGTTGATATCTCGTTGGTGCTCAACCTTTATTATATTGACATTCAGCGGGATTGGGGTTGGGCTGAGGACTATGTTGTCGCTATGTATTTGATGCTGCAACAGGAGCAATTCTCGTTACGAGAATCGCCACGAGTGAGAGTTATGAGTAGGGCTTTGTTTATTGAGATTGCGTTTGGTGTTGGTGGGGTTGGATTGGCGGGAGTATGTGGGTGAGTAATAAGGGGTTGCGTAGACCGACGGATCTGGCGGTGAGTCGGTGGAATCCAGCTAAGGCGATGGAAAGGTTGGGTTGGGTGGCGAAGCATAAGATTGCCGATATTGTCAGGTTGATGATTGAGGCTCAGAAGCATAAGTAATCGATTGTTGTCAGTTTTACGTACCTAAAAGTTTTTATTTTGTCAGTGTACTTTTGCCGATCCGTGCTAATTTTTGAGCATATAGTTCTCGATCGAGTTGAGCTTCTATTTCTGCTAATTCTTGGTTGAACTGGGCAATTTCTCTGCGGGTTTGACGAAGATTTGCGATCGATCTAGCTCGGGTGATGGGATCTGGTATTTGTGGGATATTCATTATGAAAGTCTCCAATCTGAGAGGATTTCTTCTATGCTACGCTGCCAAGTCGGAACTCTAATTTCGATTCGATCTTTGGACTCAATTACCAATTTAGCTAGGGCAGCAGATATTTCTGGTTGGGCGGTGGTTACTTTTAATTGTAAGCTACTAAGCCGAGAAAAAGCATCAATAGCTTCATCACCAACAGTTTTTAATTCGGATAGAACTACTAGTGTTTCTTCTATTTCACCAAATCTATCAAATAGCTTCCATTCTGTTTTTGTGGCAAGATTGATGATAAATAAGCATTGTGTTTTAATCAGCGCGATACTAGCTGAAGTTTCTGGGGATAGTTGTGCCACAAGCTGTTAAGCAATCTTTATATTTGATTGATTATACCTGTTTGTGAGAATATTCTGAATATTTTGGAGACGATGCGGATTGCGGCAGGGCAGCAGGATCAGTTGTATTTGGGTAATATTGATATTCAGCGGGATTGGGGTTGGGCTGAGGACTATGTAGAGGCGATGTATTTGATGCTGCAACAGGAGATGTCGGATGATGATTTGATTGCGACGGGGGAGAGTTATCAGTGTGGCTTTGTTTATTGAGATTGCGTTTCGGTTTGTGGGGTTGGATTGGCGGGGGATTGGGGGACTTTCTGGACTAGTCTGTTAAAATATAATCTCGTCATAGACTTGCTCGATTGGGAATGTCAAATTGATACTTTTGAGTTCAATCAAATCTCCGGCTTGATAGTTGATAATCTGCCAGTTGTCACCATTATTTTTGCGAAATAGTTCGATCGCTACTAAGCTCGAATTTACTAATATATATTCTTGCAAGTCGGGATTCTGGCGATACATTCTAAATTTATTGCCTCGGTCGTAAGCTTCTGTGCCAGGTGATAAAACTTCGACAATCAGGCAGGGATAGGTAATGTATTGAGTGTTGGTGCGATCTCGTTCGTCGCAGGTAACGCTAAGATCGGGATAAGTATAATCTGTTGAAGCGACAATATTCACTCTACAATCAGAATTGCCGACTTGACACCCACTACCGCGTAAGTGAGCTTTGAGGATAAAGTAGAAATTGCCAGCAATTCTACCATGATTGAGAGTTCCACCAGTCATCGCGTAAACTTCGCCGTCGAGATACTCATGGCGGCAGATCTGTTGTTCTTCCCAAGCAAAGTATTCTTCAGGTGTAAATCTCGGAAAATTTTCTTTGATAGCTATCATATTCGATCTTTGGTAAATACTGCTAATTCTATTTTACTGTTTTTCGAGTGGGATAAATCTTTTAGGGTAGGTTGGGTTGCGGATGCGCGTACGCCCTAGTTTCCCGACGGATTAGCGGCGTTTTTATTCTCCTGGGGGAGCGGGCTTCCGCCAACGGGGGTTCCCCCCGAATAAAAAAACGACAAGACAGCGGCTCACCTTTGGACGGGTTCCCCGTCAAAAAAGGTGAGACAAGACAGCGCACCAAGCAGAAGAATGAAACCCAACATTGCTAGAGTGTTTGTGTGGGTGATAGGTTTTGTTGACGATCTACACAACCTACAAGTTTTCGGTGTTTCTACAAATCATAATAAATACAAGATGAAAAAAGCATTAATCTTCGGAGTGTCAGGGCAATCCAGCTAAGGCGATTCTCGTACCGAGAGGCTACGCCAACGAAAGGTTGGGTTGGGTGGCGAAGCATAAGATCGCTGATATTGTCAGGTTGACGATTCTCTCGCGGGGAGAGGCTATTGCAGGGCAAACGCTCCGCTACCGCCAACGAGGATCGGCAGAATCGGTGAATTTTCTGTATTATCTAGTTAGGGTATGAATCGATCTACTGTAGCAATCTGGCTATGGTCGATTACCTCTCGGCGCGGCTACCGCCAACGATATCCTCTGGTGGATGTAGATTAGAATTCTTTAATAACCGACGGAGATTGACAACACCAAAGCGATTTAACCGCAAAGCTTGAACGGTTGCTCTACCCTCCGCAGTTGCTCCAATTATCTCTGTAAAATCATCACTCCAACTAAAATGGTCGCTCCAAGCTTGTTGCCGAGGATGATAGAGTGGACTTTTTTCTCCTGTTTCAGGATCGGTTGCTTGGGTTTTGGTGTGTTTATGACCATTACAACCAAAGCAACTCCATGCTAAATTCTCTAAAATTGTTTCCCCGCCTGCCTGTCGGGGTTTGATATGCTCGACTGTAAAGCTCTCGGTAGCAAAGTCTTCGGAACAACGGCAATATTCACATTAACCACAGGCACGAGCAGCAACAATCCGCCTAATCGATTGAGGAGTTTTCTCGGACATTAGGCTAAGTTGTGATGTGTAGGCAAGAACTCATCAACCAACACTTTTAAATCTACTTGGCGCAATTGAGCTAGTTTAATCAAAGCTTCTGTCCGATCCCCATCTTGTAGCTCGACCCGATCGATATATGCTAGTAGCTCTTGATGCTCTTTGTCTGTAATCGATCCAGCCTCATTTTGCTGACGCAGATAAGCCAATCTTGTTTTTTCTTCAGGCGACAGCCGACGCTGAATAATTTCCAATAAGGCTGCTTCACTTACCCCTGAATCTGTTGCTACTGATGCTTGCAAAGCTGTGTGAGCGAGAGATTCTAAAAATTCAACTGCTTTGACTAAAGACTCTCCTGGTAAATTTTCCAGCAACTCGATCGCTCTTTGACGAAATTCTGTAGCTACAGCCATCGGAAATCTGACCTCATTCGCTTCTGCGTCTAATTATAACTATTTCTAGTCGATTAGGCTTTGCCTACGCTACGCGATCGTCAGAGTGGAGGCGATATATTTGATGCTTGGAGCAGGCGCAGTCGAATGACTATAAAGGTCGAGACGGGGAGAGTTATAAGTGTGGCTTTGTTTATTGAGATTGCGTTTCGGTTGGTGGAGTTGGATTGGCGGGAATATGTGGTGAGTGATAAGGGGTTTAATCGAACAACAAGTTTTCAAAGATTTTAGTTTGTTTCCATCGATAGATTTGAAAATCTCGTCTGTCAGTGGTGAGAATTTGTCCATGCCCTAATCTTTCGGCTAAAACTACAAGCGAAGCGTCTGCATAGTCCATTGGCAAAGTTTCATATTGGCGAATTAACTGTACCATTCTCGCAAAGTCGGCAGTTTCTAAGTTGTAGATTTCAAATGCGCCCTCGGCAATATCCAATAAAAAGTTACATTCGCTCTGGATGCCGCCACCTCTGGAGATGAGTAGATAGCATGTCTCTGTAATGACGGGAGATGTCGTGATGAGGGGTCTGTCTAGTTTATTTAATACTGATAAAGCTTGCTGGTGATAGTTATCACTAGCATTGAAATAGTGCCAGAAAAAATCCGGTATCGGCAATAATCACGATTGTTTTTGCCAGATGCTGTGAACGATTTCTTCTGACTGGGCAGATAGTTGGGGATCGCCCTGAAAGCTACCAATGAGGGGACTTTTTTTTAGTCGAGCGAGGGGATCGGATGATCTGGTCGTCTGAGATCTTAGTGATTTGGTGAAGTCTAGGACTTGTTGTTGTGCATCTGGGGATAAATCTTGCAGCTCTGTGATGACTTGCTGGGTGAGGAGATTCATAATTATCTATAACTACAACTACGCTTATTTTACTATTTTCTGGGTTGATTATTGGAAATCTGGTCGATTAGGCTTTGCCTACGCTACGCGATCGTCAGAGTGAAGGCGATGTATTTGATGCTTGGCGCAGGAGCAGTTGGATGACTAGGAGATTGCGACGGGGGAGAGTTATAAGTTGGCGGAATTTATTGAGATTGCGTTGCGGTTGGTGGGGTTGGATTGGCGGGAGTATGTGGGCCAGTGATAAGGGGTTGCGTAGACCGACGGATCTGGCTGTGAGTCGGGGGAATTCAGCTAGGGCGAAAAGGAAGGTTGAATTGGGTGGCTATCGGGATTAATTTTTGTCTATGTCTTTGATATGCTCGGATCTACCATTGTAAATCTACGTCATATAAATCGAATACCCCATCCGCAGATATAAGCGTCATTTTTTCTGCTTGAGCTTGAGCAATGATTAACCTGTCAAAAGGATCGCGGTGATGTAGTGGCAAATCCCGCAGAATCGATAAGTGGCTAGTTTCCATCTGTAATATTTCAATTCCACCAGGAATCAGAAAAGACTCAACCATCTCATCTACAGATAAATTGGAGATCGAGCTTGCCCAAACTAAGCTTAATTGTTATTTCCCATAGGCTGGCAATACTCAGGTACAAACTATTATCTTCATCCTCAATCGCAGATCTTGCGACAGTACTCAAATTTTTGTCACCCTCTACCAGCCAAATCAGAACGTGTGTATCCAACAAGATCCGCATCACATATACTCCGCAAAATCATCTAGGGGTGCATCAAAATCCGCCGATACACGAATCCGTCCCTGTAAACAACCAAATAATTGCTTGCGGTTAAATTGACGACTCTCTACTTGAAGTGTTTGATAATACAGATCGATCGCTTTGCTCAGAATTTCACTAAGATCTTGCTGAGTCTGTTTTTGAATTGATGCAATTTTCTCAGTGTATCTTGGGTCTAGTTGAGTAGTGATTTCCATAATTCAACGTATTTACTTGAGCTTCTAAATTATAGCTATTTGTGAGTTAACCTACGGTGATTATTGGTGGAGGGCATAACATCGGCGATCGCGTAACGTGCCGCAGTCAATCGAGAGTATCCCATAATGCCGCTGAAGCTAGCGTAAAACTAGATCTGATTATTTGCTGCAAGTCTCGTTCGAGTCTTTGCTTGCGCCCTTTCTGAAAGGTGACGAAGGTTTCGCCTCGGTGGGGGAATTGGTGGTTTCAGCGGATGCGGTTACACGGATATCTACGGTGTATTTGGGAGCCTTGAAGCTGATACGGACGTGGGATTGAGTAGCTAAATAATTTTCCAACCGTGTTTACGGAAGAAGTAAAGGGCGGACTGGATGTTGATTAATGCCAATTTCCAAGAGGAGTAAGATCCTTGTGCCCAATGATGGAAGACTTGGACGTGAGGATAAAATACGCTACGATATTTTTCTGACATTCTGATGGTGATATCAGCATCTTCAAAGTACATGAAGATATTTTCATCGAAGTAACCAATTTCGTCTAGATATTTTTTTCTGAATAGCATGAAGCAGCCTGAAAGATAGATGACATCGGTGATTTTGTCATATCCCATATCTCTCATTTCAAACCAATCTAGATAGTTTTGGAAGAGGAAATGTAGTTGTTTTGGCAGGAAGCGTCTAGCGAAGAGGATGAATAAGCTAGGATATCGTTTGCACAGATACTGAGTATCGCCGTTTGGAAAGCATATTTTGGGCTGAACTAATCCGACATCAGCATTCTTATCTAAGTAGTCGATTAATTCTGGGATTACTTCTGGGGTAAAGTAGACATCAGGATTGAGTACTATATAGTAATCAGCATCTTTTATTTTAGAGATGGCAAGATTGTGAGAAGCACCAAAGCCAGGATTAGAAGGAGTGTGAATATACTCTAC
>JANNBD010000022.1:0-3551 GCA_031385105.1 Chamaesiphon sp. OTE_78_metabat_374 | reverse complement strand
CTCTGGTTTTCGAGTAAGTCATAGGTCTGCTCGGCTAATATTAATGGAGTTCTATGGCGGACAAGCTGTCTTTGGCTTCAGTCCTTTCTTAGTACAAGTATATCACGAATTTAGTAAAATAGTACATGATAACTAAATCTCTGTTAAATCGGGTTTGAAGCTGGAATTGGTTACTTTCCGAATATCTTGCTAATTTTCAGGACGTTATGCTATAATTATGTGTCTGGCATTATGTCAATTTTTATAATTTACGATCTAAAGTGACAGGCTCGCGTGGCGACGCTTTAATGCGAAACAGTAGGAAATAGCGAGATTAAAGCATATGGCAAATATTAAGTCTGCAATCAAACGTGTCGAAGTCGCCGAGCGCAATAGACTTCGCAACAAATCACACAAGTCTGCGGTACGGACACTGATGAAGAAATATTTCACAGCCGTCGAGAAACATACTGCGACACCTTCAGATGAGACATCTGCGGAAGTCCAGAAATGTATGAACGAAGCCTTCAAAAAAATCGATAAAGCCGTTCAGAAAGGTGTTTTACATCGGAATAACGGTGCCAACAAAAAGTCTCGTTTAGCTAAAGCCATCGCTATCAAAGCGGCAGCCTAGATCGAGCAATTATCTCAAAACCAGTTAACCTGTGCTAAATGCAGCTAATTGATACTCACGTTCACATCAATTTTGATAGCTTCGATGCAGATCTAGCGGCGGTGCGCGACCGCTGGCGAGAGCAAGGGGTTGTACAGTTAGTACACTCTTGTGTAACGCCAGCCGAGTTTACCAAGACGCAAAAATTAGCAGATCTACTGCCAGAGTTGTTCTTTTCAGTAGGGTTGCATCCGCTGGATGCAAAATTATGGGAAGCATCACTGGGACAGGAGATTCGGGCACTAGCGATTAGCGATCAGCGTGTAGTTGCCATTGGTGAAATGGGATTAGACTTTTTCAAGGCTGAAGATCGCGAGTGGCAGGTTGAGGTATTCAGGTCGCAACTGCACATTGCTAAAGATCTAGATTTGCCAGTGATTATTCACTGTCGTGATGCCGCAGTCATGATGCGTCAGGTGTGTGAAGAGTTCTGGCAAGAATTTGGACAAGTGCAGGGCGTAATGCACTGCTGGGCAGGAACTCCAGAGGAAACCCAATGGTTTCTGGATCTGGGTTTCTTTGTCAGCTTCAGCGGAGTTGTTACATTCAAAAATGCAACTCAGATCCAAGCTTCGGCTCAAATAGTCCCTGCTGATAAGTTGTTGATCGAAACTGACTGTCCATTCTTGGCACCTGTGCCAAAACGTGGGAAGCGAAATGAACCAGCTTTCGTTAGTCATGTTGCCAGTTATCTAGCGCAGTTGCGAGGTGAAAGTCTTGAAACATTAGCTGATTTTACGACTGCCAATGCTCGACAGTTATTTAAACTACCAATATTATCAACTATTTAGTCAACCATATTTAATCTTTATTGCTCAGACTCGATCCATCAATACCCAATATACTTTCGCCACGAAGATGTTTTTGAACCCATACTCGCAGGTTAATACTTTCCTAGCCGCAGCAAATGCAAGATCGGAGCAAAGCAATTACTACTCGCAATGGGGGCATTTTAAGTATGTATACACATAATTCAGATCGCTTGGAATAACAAACAAAACACAGACGCATTGCAGCACCAATATCGATCTCGGTCGGTTTGGAACGCCAATTTAATCTATAAGAATTGATCGCTATTTAGAACGCACTCACAGAGGATTATACATGACTAGTCAGATTACTACGACGGCATCCACTTACATGTTGCCCGATTTAGTAGAGATTCAGCGTTCTAGTTTCCGCTGGTTCTTGGAAGAAGGTTTGATCGAAGAATTAGACAGCTTTTCACCAATTACTGACTATACTGGCAAACTGGAATTGAGATTCCTTGCCAAAAATTACAAGCTCAAACGTCCTAAGTATGACGTAGATGAAGCAAAGCGTCGTGATGCTAGCTATGCGGTGCAGATGTATGTACCGACACAGTTAATCAATAAAGAAGACAAAGGTAAAATCATCGAGCAGGACGTATTCATTGGCGATTTGCCATTGATGACTGATCGGGGTACGTTTATTATTAACGGTGCCGAACGGGTAATTGTCAATCAGATCGTTCGATCGCCTGGAGTCTATTATAAGTCTGAGCTGGACAAGAATGGTCGCCGTACCTACAGCGCGTCGTTGATTCCCAACCGTGGCGCATGGCTGAAGTTTGAGACTGATAAAAATGATATCGTCTGGGTGCGGATCGACAAGACTCGCAAGCTGTCAGCGCAGGTATTATTGAAAGCTTTGGGTTTGACTGACAACGAGATTTTTGACTCGTTGCGTCACCCTGAATTTTATCAAAAGACGATCGATAAAGAAGGAAACTTGACCGAAGAAGAAGCTTTGATGGAGCTGTACAAAAAGCTGCGTCCAGGCGAACCGCCTACTGTCAGTGGTGGTCAGCAATTGCTAGACTCGCGATTCTTTGACCCTAAACGTTATGATTTAGGCAAAGTTGGTCGATATAAATTGAACCGTAAGTTGCGGTTGACTACACCTGATTCGATTCGGGTGCTGACTCCTCAGGATATCCTGTGTGCGATCGATTATCTGATCAACCTCGAATTTGATATCGGTAGCACTGACGACATCGATCACTTAGGTAATCGCCGCGTGCGTTCCGTGGGTGAGCTACTCCAGAACCAAATTCGGGTCGGCTTAAACCGCCTGGAACGGATTATCCGTGAACGGATGACGGTTTCGGAGACTAGTAGTTTGACTCCTGCGAGCTTAGTCAATCCTAAGCCATTAGTAGCAGCCGTGAAGGAATTTTTCGGTTCCTCCCAGCTCTCCCAGTTTATGGATCAAACCAATCCCCTCGCGGAATTGACCCACAAACGCCGTCTGTCAGCATTAGGCCCTGGTGGTTTGACGCGAGAACGGGCTGGTTTTGCGGTACGAGACATCCACACCTCCCACTACGGGCGGATTTGTCCGATCGAGACTCCTGAAGGCCCAAATGCTGGTTTGATCGGTTCTTTGGCTACTCACGCGCGGGTGAATCAGTATGGATTTATTGAAACTCCATTCTTACCTGTCGAAAATGGACGGGTGAAGCGGGAGCTAGAAGCTGAGTACATGACGGCAGATCAGGAAGATGATTTGCGGGTAGCACCTGGAGATATTACCACCGATGAGAATGGGTATATCTTAGGTTCGACGATTCCCGTGCGGTATCGGCATGAATTTACCACTACGACACCGGATCAGGTGGATTATGTGGCGATTTCTCCCGTACAGATTATTTCTGTCGCGACATCGTTGATTCCGTTCCTCGAACATGATGATGCTAACCGCGCCCTCATGGGTTCCAACATGCAACGTCAGGCAGTACCCTTGCTGCGTCCTGAGCGTCCGTTAGTCGGTACGGGCTTAGAAGTCCAAGCGGCGCGAGATTCTGGGATGGTCGTGGTTGCTAAATTTGATGGGGTAGTCTGTTTTGTCGAAGCAGAATCGATCGATGTCAAGGGCG
>JANNBD010000011.1:0-3724 GCA_031385105.1 Chamaesiphon sp. OTE_78_metabat_374 | reverse complement strand
CGCTTTCTCGATTAAACCAAGGGTGCCTGGATGAGTAGGCGCGCTGCTAGTACCACCTTCGGTTTGAATAATATCTGCACCCGCCGCGACAAGAGCTTGAGCTAGCTCAACTTGCTTGTCTAAAGTCAAGATGTGAGGAACGGTCACAGACAGGGTAATATTGGGCAACAAGGCACGAGTAGCAACAGTTAGAGCTAAAACTTCGTCAGCCTCAAAGCGGATCCCTTGAGCGTAGAAACTATCGAAATTACCGATTTCAATTAAATCAGCACCAGCTTCGACACAAGCAACGAATAGTTGGGGGTCAACAGCAGAAACGCAGATTGGTAAATTGGTGAGCTGACGTGCCATCCGTACTAACTCAGCATCAGCAGCGATATCTAAGAATGTAGCACCACCGCGATCGGCAGCTCGTACTACAGCAGCAACTCGATCGACATCAAAATTATTTAGCCCACTGATGACTTTGAGGACTTGGTTACTAGCAAAGGCTGTTTGCAGGCTATTCAACATATTCATCACTTTACGAGGGAAAATCTAAATCTTTATCTGAACTATTGTTGCACAGCTTGGGCAAGTCAGATGTTACTGTAAATGCAGATACATTTGACGAACGGTAGCTAAAGCACAAACCGACAGGTTAACGTTACCGCGAGGAAATCAAATAGGATTGAAATAGTTCTTTAACTATTCACTATCCACTATCCACTATTCACCAATTAATTATGGATGCTAGAGAATTGTTTGAAAAAGGTGGCATCACGATGTGGCCATTGTTTGGGCTGTCAATTTTATCCTTAGCGACGATTTTTGAACGGCTGTGGTTTTGGTTCAAAACGACTAGGAAAGAAGAAGAACTGATCGAGCGGGTGATCGAAGCTAGTGCTAATGATGAATGGGACACCGCTGCCCAAATTGCCAAACAAGAACGCAATCGCAAACCAATCGGTAGATTTCTTTACGCTCCGCTCAAACGCACCAATCCCGATCCTGAGACATTCAAACTTGCCCTCGAAGCATCAGCCGAAGAAGAAATTGCCGTGATGCGGAAGGGTGACAAGTCATTGGAATCAATCATCGCCCTCGCTCCTTTACTGGGCTTATTAGGGACAGTACTAGGCTTGATTCGATCGCTGAGTGGGATCAAGCTGGGTGATTTGGGTACCTCTGCTGGTAATACAGTAACTTTAGGGATTAGCGAATCTTTAATTTCTACTGCTGCTGGAATGATTGTGGCGATCGTCAGCCTCGGCTTCTACCGTCTATTCCAAGGCTTGATCTTTGGTCAAATCAATTTATTTCGCGGCGCAGGAAATCAGCTAGAATTACTCTACCGAGAACATTGGCTCAACATTAAAGGCAAATCGATCAATAGAGTAGACGACCAGTTCTAGGATCTAGCCAACAAGAGTCGTTATTGTCTTCAAGTTGCTCACCAGCTAAATTATTAAAATAAATGTGTGTTGTATCGATCGACAATCCTCGATCGATACATAATTAAAAACCTACCCCACACTCCCCATCACCATCCCCATCCGAGGTCTATCAGTGGTTTCTCAACGTGTCTTTGAAGTAGCAACTAACCAGTCATCACCGAATCTACAGGCGATCGCGCCACCCCAAACCCAACGGCAGATTGGGGCCTACGCGCTACTCGATAGCCTTTACCGTCATGGTGTCAAACATATTTTTGGCTATCCTGGCGGCGCGATCCTGCCGATTTATGACGAAATCTATCGATTTGAAGCCGCAGGCAAAATCAAGCACATTCTCGTCCGGCACGAACAAGGTGCCGCACATGCTGCCGATGGCTATGCCCGCGCAACCGGACAGGTAGGCGTGTGTTTTGCTACTTCTGGCCCTGGAGCTACAAACCTCGTTACAGGCATCGCCACGGCGCAAATGGACTCGATTCCGTTGGTAGTTGTCACTGGACAAGTGCCTAGCTACTTTATTGGTACTGACGCTTTTCAAGAAACAGATATCTATGGAATTACGCTACCGATCGTTAAGCATTCTTACATTGTTCGTGACCCAGCAGATTTACCCCGAATTGTCGCTGAAGCTTTCTACATCGCTGCCTCTGGTCGTCCTGGCCCAGTTTTGATTGACATTCCTAAAGATGTCGGCGCGATGTTGTGCGACTATACCCCCGTAGAACCTGGTTGCGTCAACTTACCTGGCTACAAGCCGATCGTTAAAGGCAACCTACCAGAAATTAACCAAGCAGTTCAACTAATTGCCAGTAGTCGTCAGCCGCTACTCTATGTTGGTGGCGGCGCAATCTCAGCCAGTGCCCATGCCGAAATCAAACAACTAGCCGAACTATTTCAAATCCCTGTCACCACTACTCTGATGGGAAAAGGTGCATTTAATGAAACTCATCCGCTCTCAGTTGGGATGTTGGGAATGCACGGCACCGCCTACGCAAACTGGGCGGTAACTGATTGCGATCTGCTGATCGCTGTTGGGGCTAGATTTGACGATCGAGTCACTGGGAAACTCGATGAATTTGCAGCTACAGCCAAGGTCATTCACATCGACATCGATCCCGCCGAAGTTGGCAAGAATCGCACTCCAGAAGTACCGATCGTTGGGGATATTAAACAAGTATTAATCCAACTCCTACAACGAGTGCAGGAATTAGGTTTGGGTCGTAATCCTGAACTAACTAAACCTTGGTTGGACACGATCGATGGCTGGCGCGTAGACAATCCCCTCGTTGCACCTACCTATGAAGGTTTACTCGCACCCCAAGAAGTGATCGTCGAATGTCGCCATCAAGCACCCGATGCTTACTACACCACCGATGTCGGACAACATCAAATGTGGGCAGCCCAATTTCTCAATAACCTGCCTCGTCACTGGATTTCGAGTGCCGGATTGGGCACGATGGGCTTTGGTGTACCCGCTGCAATGGGTGTCCAAATGGCCCTCCCCAATGAGCAAGTTATCTGTATCAGCGGCGATGCCAGTTTCCAGATGAATCTCCAAGAACTCGGCACTCTCAAACACTACGGCTTGAACGTCAAAATCGTAATTATCAACAACGGCTGGCAAGGGATGGTCAGACAGTGGCAAGAAGCTTTTTATGAGGAAAACTACTCTTCCTCGGAAATGGCACCCTCTCAGCCTGATTTCATGCTGTTAGCGCAGGCTTATGGCATTAAAGGGATGGCAGTTGATAATCGCGATGATTTACCAGCAGCGATCGCCGAGATGTTAGCCCATGATGGCCCCGTGCTTCTCAATGCCCAAGTCAAACGGGACGAAAACTGCTACCCAATGGTAGCCGCAGGTAAATCTAACGCCGAAATGTTGGGACTGGCAAATCCCAAACGCTGATGATTCCCGTTATCTATTCGGATGATTTTTTACTCCACAATCCAGGCGACGTTCATCCTGAACAACCAGGCAGACTGACAGCGATCGTATCGGCATTAAACCGATCAAATTGTGCATCCCAAATCGATTGGAGATTGCCCACCTCAGTGGCAGCTAGATCTCCGCTGCCCTGGATTGAGCAAATCCATCCAGCCGAATATATTCGCACTGTCGAACAACTTGCCCAGCAAGGTGGGTCTATCGATGAGGATATGCCCGTTTCTCCCAAAACCTATCAAGTTGCGCTCCTAGCTGTCAATGCTTGGCTGGATGGGGTAGATTTGGCGATCGCGGGCAAACCCTCATTTGTGCTGGCACGTCCGCCTGGGCATCATGCCGA
>JANNBD010000539.1:0-2767 GCA_031385105.1 Chamaesiphon sp. OTE_78_metabat_374 | reverse complement strand
CTTCCAAGCGGGATTGGCGGAGTATTTGGCTTCTGGGGCTATGAGTTGATGAAATGGATTGAATCTAGAGTACCCGTCCATCCAGCTAGTGCTGAAGACTTGCCAGATGGCTTGTGGATGCAGGTTGACCACTTGATCGTGTTCGATCAGGTGAAACGCAAGATTTGGGCGATCGCCTATGCAGATCTGGGAGCTTGTGATGGTAATCTCGAATTAGCGTACAGTCAGGCGATCGATCGAGTCAAAACCCTAGTTGAAAAGCTGAAGCAGCCACTTACCTCCAAGTTTCTAGAATGGACTCCACCGCAGCCTAGTCCCCCTTTAACCGAATTACCCGCTGAATATACTAGCAATACTTCCAAAGAGGAATTTTGCGCCAACGTCATCAAAGCCAAAGCACATATTACCGCTGGAGATATCTTCCAAGTCGTTGTCTCCCAGCGGTTATCGACCACTTATCCTGGCGATCCGTTCGATTTATATCGATCGCTCAGACTGGTCAATCCCTCGCCCTATATGGCTTATCTCAACTTTTGCGACTGGCAGATCATTGGTTCTAGCCCTGAAGTGATGGTGCGTGCCGATCTTGATCGAGATGGTACACTCAAAGCCACCCTGCGCCCCCTGGCTGGCACCCGGCGGCGAGGACAAACACCAGAAGAGGATGATGCCCTAGCACTAGAACTCCTAGCCGATACGAAGGAAGTCGCCGAACATGTGATGTTGGTAGATTTGGGACGGAACGATCTGGGGCGAGTTTGCAAAAGTGGGACGGTAGTAGTCGATAAACTAATGACGATCGAGCGTTATTCTCATGTAATGCACATCGTCAGCAATGCTACCGGACAGCTTGCACCCGATAAAACCGCCTGGGATTTGCTCAAGGCTTGCTTTCCAGCCGGAACAGTCAGCGGCGCACCCAAAATTCGTGCCCTGGAAATCATCCACGCCCTAGAAGGCTGTCGGCGGGGGGCTTATTCGGGGGTGTATGGTTACTATGATTTTGAGGGTCAATTGAATACGGCGATTACGTTGCGGACGATGGTAGTTCGTCCTGATGGTCATGGCAATCATACTGTTTCTGTCCAAGCAGGGGCGGGACTGGTGGCGGATTCCGATCCGGTGACTGAGTACGAGGAAACCTTGAATAAAGCGCGGGGATTGTTGGAAGCGATTCGGTGTTTGGTTGTTGATAAATAATCTGGAAAAATCTCCTCCTGGGAAGGGATTTAGCACTCGACAATTACAGGTGCATGATCGCTCGGTTGAACTAGCTTTCGGGGTTCGATATCGATAGAACAACTCGTAGCTTTGTCGAACAGGTCTGGTGTTAAATAAAGATGATCGATCCGCCAGCCGCGATTGCGTTCAAATCCTTGCTGGCGATAGTCCCACCAACTAAAATGTCCACCTTCAGGAGTGAATTTGCGGAAGCTATCTTGAAAGCCTAACTCAAGGACTGATTTACGGAGTATTTCCCGTTCCGCCACTGTCGCCATCACCCGATCTTTGGTAGTAGTTTTGGTATGAATATCCACATCTTCAAGGGCAATATTAAAGTCGCCACAGACACAAATTGATGGTTGGCCAGATTTGATTGTTGTGTCTAAATATTGACCCAATAATTCTAACCAACTTAGCTTGTAAGGATACTTTTCACTAGTCACCATATTCCCATTTGGAACATAGAGATTGACGATTTGGACACCATTGAGATTACCTGTAATTACTCGTTTTTGATCGTCTAGATTGCCAACCGCTTCTGGTGTTAATACGCCTGCAAACCCACAGCTAACATTAGTTAATGGCTGCTTGCTAAATATAGCAACCCCATTATAGGATTTCTGACCAGAGATATAGACATGATAACCGCAAGATTTGATCGCCTCGATCGGAAACTGTTCATCAGTCACCTTAGTTTCTTGGACACAAAGGACATCAACGGGATTTTGGTGCAACCAATTGGTGACTATTTCTAGTCTTGTCCGAATTGAGTTGACGTTCCAAGTGGCAATTTTCATTAGACTTCTTTCGTAGATAGCAGAGTTGGAGCAAAATAATCCTTCACTGCTTCGGGCAAAGCGATCGTAAGGTAGGTAACGGGTTCAAAGGTTGAATCGGATTGTTTGAATTATAACTTATGACTTAGTTGCTGGGTGGATATTCATCTCTGTCTAGGTTTTAGTGGATTATATTTCGATCGATTAGCGATCGATCTCAGCTATTGAGATCGATCGAATGAATAGCGATCGTAAGTAACAATTTGAAATCATTGCTCTGTCAAGATTTGCTCGTGGGCAGTGCCAACCCTACACTTCTACATCGTTCCTCTACCAACAAGCATCCAACCTTCATTCGTTAGCTTAAACCTACGTGTGACCTGCATTTCACCATATGGGTCGTAAGGACTGTCTTCCTTGTGCAAAGAATCTTTAAGTATAGACATTTCAGACATTACATCTGGATCTTTGGTCCACTCTTCAATATTTTTGTATTTGTATCGATAGGTCACGTTTGTGATTTTTTCTCCATCTTTATCAGCAGGTTCGGTAAAATTCATAATTCTACTTACCTCTGCTCCATGTGTAGAACAGAGCTGTGACGTATTGTCAGAAAGTAGTGTAGCGGACTTTTTCCCCTTGTCTGTAAGTGTGAACTCCCTTCCTATCTGTTTTTTACTTCCTAATATATATGCAAATGCGTATCTTGAGTCGCTTTGACTATACTGTGGGGTATATTCAACTTGTTTAGATATCAACAGCCCTAG
>JANNBD010000513.1:0-7232 GCA_031385105.1 Chamaesiphon sp. OTE_78_metabat_374 | reverse complement strand
CCAATTCATCTTTTCAGTCTATCTCATTTGTCATTCCCTTGATTTAATTTGGTATTACCGACTAGAAGCCGCTATTCTGGGCTGTTCATGAGATCTTGGGCTAGTTGAACGTATAATCGAAATAGCCCCCACCAGAGAAGGCGAGGGCTATTTGACCATGCTTGCGTGTTCGATTTCGCAGCGTCTGTCTTTGCGTACGGCAGGCTATTGCCAACGCCAACGTAGAAGAGGGGATTTACAGGGAGGATCTTGCTGGATTAAAGAAGATCAGGGGTTTAAATCCCCCACCTTTAGGTGGATTGTTATTAGGGTGGGGTCTGCTTGGTGCCTTTTCATGGACGGGAAACCCGTCCGAAAATGCATCCGCAAATCCCCATCCTAATAACCCAATTCTCAATTCTCAATTCTCAATTCTCAATTAATTTAAAAGTTAGGTTAGAGTCGATCGTGTGCGGCGAGAATGATCCGTTCGGTTTCTGCCCAGTTGATACACTTGTCAGTGACTGATACGCCGTATTTGAGCTGGCTGAGATCGGCGGGAATTGATTGCCCACCTTCGTGGAGATTGGACTCTAGCATCATCCCCACCATTGAGGTGCTACCGTTGATGATTTGTTGGATCGTGCTTTCAAAGACGATCGGTTGGAGTCGATAATCTTTATTAGAGTTGCCGTGACTGCAATCGATCACGATCCGAGATGGTAAATTCGACTTTTTCAGCTCATTTTCAGCTTGTTGGACGCTGATGGGATCGTAGTTGGGTTTACCGCCGCCGCCACGCAGGATGATGTGTCCATAGGCATTACCTCTGGTTTGAAAGACGCTAACCTGTCCGAGTTTGTTGATACCGAGAAAGTTGTGGGGTTGCCTTGCTGATTCGAGAGCGTTGAGAGCGACGGTGACGCTGCCATCGGTACCATTTTTGAAGCCGACGGGCATGGATAGTCCACTCGCCATTTCACGGTGAGTTTGGGATTCGGTGGTGCGGGCACCAATTGCCGCCCAGGAGATGAGTTCGTCGAGGTATTGAGGGATGATGGGATCTAGGGCTTCAGTGGCTGTCGGTAAGCCGATTTCGGTGATTTTGAGCAGAAGACTTCTGCCTGTGTGCAAGCCCTTTTCGACATCAAATGATTCGTCCATGTCGGGATCGTTGATCAATCCTTTCCAACCGACAGTAGTACGGGGTTTCTCGAAGTAAACTCGCATAATGAGCAGGAATTTATCCTGGACTCGATCGGCTAAATCTTTGAGTTTGTGAGCATATTCGATCGCCGCAGCGGTATCATGAATCGAACAGGGGCCAACGACGATGAATTTGCGATTGTCTTGGAAGTCGAGGATTTTTTGAATCTGTTGGCGATAGTTGAGAATCCGTTGCTCCATTGCTGGAGATAGGGGCAGTTTTTCTTTTAGTTCTTTGGGCGTGATCAAGATTTTTGAGTAGTTGATATTCGTATCGCCAAGGACGTTTGCATCCATGCTCTGTTCCAGCTTTTGAATATCTCGATCTGATGTCTGATTTTGCATGATTTAGGGAAATGGCAATAGTGAGGGTAAATACTTGGGTGAGGAAATCTATCGATCGATCCGTAGCTTTACCCGCAGCCGCTAGCGTTCGTACTTGAATCTCGACAGCTTAATGAGCAGCTATGCCAATGCTAGTGAGATTGTGAGGCAATTGAAGTAACTTTGGCGGGATAAAAGTAGGCATCGATCGATCTATCTGTCCTCAACTGGACGGAGCTTGCTAGATTCTAAATCGATGCCAACTGAATAAATACATGTGATTCTAATATTTTGGTTAGTTAAGCAAATTATGCTAAAAACTTGAGGCTGTCTCACTGTCGGAGACATTTTGGATGGAATCAGATTTGACGTTGAACTTATTATATCGAAGATTTGACGATCGATGCGAGTAAAATGCTACTTACTTGGAAATCAGCTTTGCTTACCTAGTTTTGAAGTGATTCGATCGGTTCGATCTAGAGCAGATTTGGTTGATAAGCTGACGACAACGTTAAGATAAGTCTAAATACTCAGTAATTTTGAGGATGAGACTGTGAAATCTGATCCCAACTAGAGCACCAAAGCATAAAGCCTAAAGCCTAAAACCTCATGTTTGCCACCAACGCGCCGACTCAGCCAATTAGTCCTGACAAGATTCGATCGAGCATCCAAGCTTTACAGTCCGATCTAGTTGCCTTGAGACGACAGATCCATCAACAGCCAGAGCTGGGATTTAAAGAACAAATCACCGCCGCTAGAATCTCTAGTAAATTGACTCAATGGGGTATCGCCCACCAAACTGGCATCGCGGAAACTGGTGTTGTCGCGGTGATTCAAGGACGGAAGCCTAGTCTCAGTCCGCGAACTTTGGCAATTCGGGCGGACATGGACGCGCTACCGATTCAGGAGGCTAATGATGTCCCGTACAAATCCCAGCATCAGGGCGTGATGCACGCCTGTGGGCACGATGGACATACTTCGATCGCCCTGATGACTGCTTATTACCTATCCCAGCATCGAGATGACTTTGCGGGGACGGTCAAAATCATCTTCCAGCCTGCTGAGGAAGGGCCTGGAGGTGCCAAACCGATGATCGATGCGGGAGTACTCAAAAATCCAGATGTTGATGCGATCGTTGGGTTACATCTGTGGAACAATCTCCCGCTGGGGACAATTGGGGTGCGAAGTGGGGCATTGATGGCGGCGGTGGAGCGATTTAGTCTGACGATCCAAGGCAAGGGCGGACATGGTGCAATGCCGCACCAGACGGTGGATTCGATCGTTTTAGCCAGTCAGATTGTCACTGCGCTGCAAACAATTGTCTCCCGCAATGTCAATCCGATCGATTCGGCGGTGGTGACAGTCGGGCAATTCAATGCTGGAACTGCTAAAAATGTGATTGCTGACACAGCTAGTTTAGCTGGGACAGTCAGATATTTTAATCCTAATTTAGCCGACTTTTTTCATCAGCGAATTGAATCAATTGTGGCTGGGATTTGTGCTGCTTATGGGGCAACTTATAAACTTGATTATATTAAGTTTTATCCGCCTGTAATTAACGATGAAAAAATTACTGAGCTAGTTCGATCGGTCGCGGTAGATTTGGTCGAGACACCGCTGGGAGTCGTGCCTGAATGTCAGACGATGGGCGGAGAAGATATGTCTTTCTTCTTACAAGAAGTACCTGGCTGCTACTTCTTTGTGGGGTCAGCAAATCCAGATCGATCGTTAGCATACCCCCATCATCATCCCCGCTTTGATTTTGATGAAACAGCTCTAGCGACAGGTGTAGAAATGTTTGTTCGTTGTGTTGAAAAATATTGCTATTAATCTAAACAGCCTGTCACCAAGAGCGATCCCAATACGGTAAGCGCAAGGCGCAGGCTCCGCCAACGGTTAACAAATAATCGCTCATAATATTAGTCCGCGTAGGCAGACTTTGCACCACTAGCAGCGACTTCAGCTAGCGAACCGAACCGTAGAAAACGATTCGCCTTGGCTGCTCGAAGCCGATAGATAAGTTATTTGAATATCGTGAGCGGAACGATCTGCTCACGATATTTATCTTCTGGTTGAGAGCCTAGAGTAATATCATGTCACCTGACTTGATATTCTAGGTTAAGTGAAATTTCATCCCGTTTTATGCTGATCTATCTTCTATCTCTGGTTAGGCAAACTAGCTGGTTGTCCCTATTTTTGGTCTTCCTCGCGGTTGCACCTGCTCAAGCGACTCAATTACGTGTTGCTGTTGCCCAAAAAGTTTCTGAAGTAAAAATCGGGACTTCGACAACAGCCATCATCAGTGATGAAAGCGGCAAAAAGATCGGCGAACTTCAGCCCCAACAAGGTTTAACCGCTCAATCGAATAACGGTGGCATCAAAATCGGTGAAACCCAAGTAACTCAACTTTCCGTCAAGCCTCAGCAGGGTGGTTATGTCTGGATTGGAGATCGGTGGTATCGCGGATCTGTGCGAATCATCGCTGATGGCAAAAAACTTCTAGCTGTTAATCAAGTCGATCTCGAACAGTACCTCTACAGCGTCTTGGGAGCGGAAATGAGTACAACGTTTCCGGCTGAAGCACTCAAGGCGCAGGCTGTTGCTGCTCGTACCTATGCCCTCTATCGCCGCCAGTCTACTAGCCAAAAACCATTTGATGTCGATAACACTCAATCAAGTCAGGTTTATCGCGGTTTGTCGAGCGAAGCAAATACCACTCAAGCCGCCGTCAACGCCACCCTCGGTCAGGTGATGGTCTATCAAGGTAAACCAATCTTAGCCGCCTTTCACTCGGCTTCTGGCGGTCATACAGAGAATGTCGAAGATATTTGGACAAGCAGTGTACCCTATCTACGGGGTGTAGCTGATTATGACGCGGGTACGCCTGGATATGAGTGGACTAAAACCTTCACGACTAGCGAATTGAGTAACAGCCTGAAGATTAATAATATTAAAGCAATTACACCCGATCGAACCACCCAATTTGGTAGCGTTGTTAGTCTCAAAATCGATGGCGATACCGTCGAAACATTGCCAGGATCCAAAGTGCGAACCGCCCTCAAACTCCGTAGTCTCCGCTTTGTAATTACGCCCACACCCACCGGATTTACTTTTACTGGACGCGGCTATGGACATGCACTAGGGATGAGCCAATGGGGAGCTTATAAAATGGCTCAACAGGGGGTTCCTTACACCAATATTTTGGCGCATTATTATCAAGGTGTAGAACTGAAAAAATCTGCTGCTAAGTAGGTAGGTGATAATTACACATGTACCAAAACAAGTAAAACCTCACAAAAGTATGCAGAAATTGAATTTTAATTTGTCGATTTATACCTTCGATATTGATGCGGCTGGACATGTGGGAAATAATGTTTACTTGCAATGGGTGGAGATGGGTCGCTGTAAGTTTTTAGAAGCCGTCAATTTCCCAATTCATACGGCAATAGAAAGCGGTGTTGTGCCAGTGATTGCCAACATGAATATTGCTTACAAAAAGCCATTGTATCTGGGCGAAAAAGTTTTGCTTGAAATTTGGCTGTCTGAGTTAAAGAAAGTTGCCCATACTTTAGAATTCCGATTTTACAATGGGGGTGGTAGTCTAGCTGCAAGCGGACAGCAACGTGGAGTATTTGTGAATTCAACAACACTCAAACCTACTGCATTATCACCTGAAATTCGTGAGTTGTTCATGCCCTATGTTCACGCACAATAGATTGGTGAGGTCAAAAGCCCAACTTTTTTAAAGTCGGGCTTTTAGGTTGGTGCTAGCTCAATAACCACCACCATTAGAATTGAGAATTTGTCCAGTCATCCATTGAGCATCATCCGTTGCTAGCCAACCAATTAACCGCGCGGCATCTTCCGGCTCACCCCAGCGTCCTTGAGGATTAGCCGCGCGAATAAACTCATACAGTTCACCATCTGCCCAACCTGTATCAGTAGCACCAGGATTGACCGTATTTACTGTAATTCCTCGTGGGATCAGATGTGCCGATAGACTCATAGTTAGTTGATGAATTGCGCCTTTGGAGGCAACATAAGCCAACTCAGTTGGCATGGGGGTAAGATGTTGCCCCGAAGTTAGCAGCACGACTCGTCCGCCAGCACTTTTGTGATGTTGATTGGCAAAGGCTTGGGTTAACAATAAAGTCCCGCGCACATTAACCTGAAAATGGGTATCTATGTCTACTGCGGTTAGTTCTTCCAAATTTCCTAACGTGCTGTAGGTATGGTTTGCCACCAAAATATCTACGTGTCCAAAAGCCTGGACTGCTGCATCCATAATCTGGCGTGGGGTCACAGGATCGAGAAAGTTACCTTCTGCATGGGCAATCTGGGTACCATACGTCTGAAGTTCAGCAATTAATGCTGGAATGCCATCAGGATCGGCTCCCCAGTCTCTTTGGGCATCGTAGGGCGAAAAGGAGTGGATAAATACATCAGCACCCATTGCAGCGAGTTTTTGAGCGATCGCAAATCCAATGCCTTTGCGCCGACTAACCCCTGTAACGAGCGCAACTCGACCTCTTAAAACTGGTTCAGACATACCGAAAAATATTACGCTCGTTCGAGAATATTACAATCATCAAATGTCTCGACTTCTTTGAATCCTAGCCTGAGATATAGATTCTTGGCTGGATTACCTCTGAGTACCCGCAGTCGAACAGGTTTGTTCGCAATACATGCCGATAGAATTACTGATTCAATTAAATTTGTCCCAATTCCTTTATTTCGATATTCACGATCTAGTTGAATATCACCGAGGTAAATACAATCCACACGTTCTTGAACTTTCAGCATCCCAATATTCAGCCCATCAGCTTGAATAATCTTGGTGAACTGAGGATCGAAATATTCACGAAATTTAGTATCGTCCCATGTGAGATTCATTTCAACATAGTAAGGATGCATAATTGATTTGTAAAAAGGTTCGAGCCATCTAATATCGTCCCATGTGGCAGCTCTTTGTGATATTTCCATGCGATTAATTTTCAAGATATTGGTACGATTTGATATTAATGCTATCGTTTAGTTAAATCAACCATCTTACTAAAACGATTGCCTCCGGCACGCTACGGGAACGACACATGGCTAATTTAATTGTGCGGAACGTTGATGATAAGATCGTCAATGCCCTAATAGTGCAAGCTATCAAACACGGCACCAGTGCCGAAGCAGAGCATCGACGCATCCTCTCACAAGCTCTGCTCCGTCCCAAGAAAAAGCCGTTTCTTGAAGCCATAAGTCAGATTCCCGATGTTGGTACGGAAACAGATTTTGCGCGGGTTTAAGGGTTCAATATTTAGATGATTCGGGATTTTTGCTCGATCGAGATTGACAAGATCGGGTAGGCTAGAAGTGAGGATTGTAATTTGTTAGCAGTAGCTGAACAGGGGCATCTATGAATACAGGATTGCAGCGTCCGCTTTTGATTGGCGGGATTGGACTAACTGTCGGCTTGTGGGGCTTGGATAGCGTGTCTCATAGCCTTGCTGGGGTGGGCGATTTAGTTACGTTGGGAGCAATCGCTGCTGGTGGTGGGTATTGGTGGTACAGTCGGCGCAGCAGTCAGACACAGGTGCCTGTGGGTAAGATTGAGATCGATCGAGCGACACTAGATAAAGCTCTGAGCCAGGTAGAATTAGTCATCAGTCAACTGACGATCGAAAGTCCAAATTCGCCGCAAATCGACAAGTTACGTCAAGAATTAGCTCAAGTGC
>JANNBD010000379.1:0-18143 GCA_031385105.1 Chamaesiphon sp. OTE_78_metabat_374 | reverse complement strand
CATGGAAGGGTGCAAGAGCGCTGCACCCGAGAAGACATAGAAGAAAAGCCATCCGCCGTCGATCCACGAGCCGGTGTCGACGGAATGATCGATAAATCTTTGGTTGGTACCGCTGAGTCCCCGTTCTGGATCGAGCTTGTACCAGCGTGCCAGATTGATCACTGTAAATAATAAGTCCCCTAATTCAGATTCCTGATGGGCTGTATCGGGAGTAGTGAGTGCTTCCTTGAACTCACCTAGTTCTTCCTCAAACTTTGCCCATACGCCATCGACATTTTCCCACTCAAACCCCACCGACGCAGCTCGTTCGGAGATTTTTGCGGCGGCGGTGAGGGGTGGTAGTTTTTCCGCATAGCTACTCAACTTGTCGCTAAATGATCCGGTGGGATTGCCTTTCTCGATCGATTTAATCTGTTCCCAATTAGCCTTGACTTCAGCTACACCCGCAACCTGGACATCCCCGAACACATGGGGATGACGGCGAATCAACTTCTCACTAATCCCCTGTGCCACATCTGCGAGGCTAAATCCCCCCGCTTCACTCGCTATTTGAGCCTGGAGAACTACCTGTAATAGTAAGTCCCCCAACTCCGAGATTATTGCTGCTCGATCGCCACTTCTAATCGCGTGTACTGCCTCATAAGCCTCCTCAACGATATAAGGGGTCAAACTCTCTGGTGTCTGCGCTAAGTCCCAAGGACAGCCCGCTTCAGGATCTCTTAGTTTAGCGACAACATCGATTAAGTCTTGGAGCGCGGTGAGGATTGGTGTAGATTCAGAATTTGGCATGGGTTGGCAATAAATTATTTTACTTTAATCGATCGCTTGTGCTATAGTTAAAGCCGTTGCGCGGATATGGCGGAATTGGTAGACGCGCCAGTTTTAGGTACTGGTTTCGCAAGAAGTGAAGGTTCAAGTCCTTTTATCCGCATCTTGACAACTGAAAGCTTAAATAACAACAGCAGAGGTTAATCTTTGCGGATTGGTTATTTACTCATTGCGTTCAACTGGCTATTAGTCTGGTTTTATCTTTACAGTTGGTCTTAAGTGATATACCGCTTAAGACCATTTTTATGGGGTGGAATAGTTAGTCATAGCTGACACATTCTAATCATGCAGCAACGGGGTAGATCTAGCCCTTCATTTAACAGGCTCAGATCGGAGCGCAGTAATATTATCTATTTCTAATAGCGAAATAAGTCGATCGATCTCACAATGATTGCCAAATAATTCTCGCGCACAATTAATTTTAATCGGTTCTTGTAATCTTACCTGACCAAAAGCTCGATCAATAATCTCGACAGTAGTAAGCGTATCCAAATCTACAGATAGAATCGGAATTTCTAAATCTTCAGCGCGGCTGAGAATGAATTTTTGAGGCGGGAGGTGTCCGGTGAGAATCAAGCACTGGGTGGAGGTTTCCAGAGCAGCGAGTTGAATATCAGCCCGATCTCCACCAGTGACTACAGCCATATTATTACCGCGTCGGAAATATTCGAGTGCGGAATTGACATTCATCGCCCCAATGGAGAGACTCTCCACCATCAAATCTAATCTGTCAGGGCGGCACAAGACTTCCGCATTTAGCTGTTCGACGAGCTGCTTGACGGTGACGCTCCGTAGTAAACCATTGCGATGAACGATCCCAAATACGGGAATCCCAGCTTGCTCTAAATAGGGTACCAGCGTCGTTTGGACAGCCTCGATTCGATCGCGAGGAATATTATTGATAATACAGCCCAAAAGTCTTTTACCCAAGCGTTCCTGGGCAGATAGAAGCAGATCGACACTAGAAATTGGATCGTAACGATTGACGAGCAACACGCCAGCGTTCAGGGCTTCAGCGACTTGAGCGGTAGCCAGATTGAACAAACTGCCTTCATGGAGATTGGCACCTCCTTCCAGAATCACCAGATCACCTGGAAGTTGGACACATTTTTGGAGCAACTGAGCATAGTCTTGATGATCGACTCCAGTTAACCTATCGATCGATTTGGCAGCATCTAATACTAGTAATGGCGATCCGAGTCGCGCTGGCGGTAGTGACAATGCTTTCGCCATCAACTGGACATCACTATCGATCATCAGCGGATTGACGGCATTACCAGTAACAACTGGTTGAGCATAGGCGATTTCAATTCCCTTTGCTTGCAACCGATCTGCAATTCCCAAAATTGTTGCCGATTTTCCACTACATGCCTCAGTCGAAGCCACCATCAAGTATTTCATAGCCATTCTCACACACTTACCCGTTCGTTATTATAACTGTCTAGCCGATCGACATCGCATCGATCTGCGCGTGTGACAACTGCCTATGTGTAGGTAGCAAAAGCCAGTTCTAGACTAATTATAAGAACTTACGGGCGAGAAAATACGCCGCGATCGATTTAGCATCGATCGGTTCGCCCAGCTCCAGCGCAGCTTCAAATTCGGCTGGAGTCATCAGGATCACGCTGATGTCTTCATCATCATCACCCGCAGGTTGCACCGCCAATTTCTCCAGATCCTGAGCTAGGTAAGCATAAATAATCTCATCTGAGTATCCAGGTGCTAGAAAAAACTCACCTAAATTACGCCATTTACTTGCCCGATATCCAGTCTCTTCTTCAATCTCTCGTGCAATCGTCGTTGCCGGATCTTCGCCCACTTCCAATGTACCTGCTGGGAATTCTAAGATTCTACCCTGAGTCGCAAATCGATATTGTTTGACTAAGACTAATTTGCCATCATTGGTAATTGGTACCGCCATCGCTCCGCCTGGATGATGAACGCATTCCCAGTCACCAACTACCCCATTTGGCAATTCAATTCGATCGACATCACAGGAGAATTAACGACCTTGATAATGCAGCTTTTTCTGAATAAGTTTGGCAGGTTCACTTCCTAATGGCATGGGAATTGGTGGATGGTGAATAGTGGATGGTGGATGGTGAAGAAGAGAGAGATCTGTAGGTTGGGTTGAAGAATGAAACCCAACGGACTTAACTCGCGGCTGATAGTAGCCTACTGATAGGTTGGACTTCCCACCAGCTAGATCTCAGTCTGAATTTGTCCACATAAATTGACACCTAAATTTTCTAATTGCTTGCACAGAGTACCGATCGATTGTCCTGATTTTGGTTCGATCGCATTGGGGGAAATTTCACTCAGAGGTACGAGGACAAATGCGCGTTCGATCATGCGGGGATGGGGAACTTGTAATGTGGGTAGATCGATGATTAAATCATCATAGAGTAATAAGTCTAAATCTAGTGTCCGTGCGCCCCATCGCTCTTGACGCACTCGCCCAAACTCTGATTCGATCGAGTGTAAAAGGTTCAACAAATCTAATGGTTCCAAACTAGTCTGGAGGGTCGCACAACCGTTGAGATAATCTGGCTGAGGTGGGCCAATCGGAGCAGTTTGATACCAGCTAGAAACGGCAACTAGCTCAATCTGGGGACGCGATCGCAATTGATCGATCGCGCTGTCTAGGATCGATCGCGAGTCACCTATATTACTGCCTAATCCGATCGCGCACAGACTCATAACTTTTATCAGGATTTAGAGGATTGGAGGATTTTCAGGATTGAGTTGGTGGTGCTAGCTCAGTCTTCTGTTTCTAAACTATCAGCTTTCAATTTTTGGATGCCTTGGGCAAAACCAATGACGATCGTGATGTTGGAAAATGTTAAAAAGGCTTCGGCACTACCGTGGATCCAATCTACATTTGCTAGGGATTGATGCAAGACAAATTGAGCATAGACACCTGCCGGAATCGTCACCGCCACAAATAATAGAGTCAGATAAAACCCAATCAACGCCACTTTTGGAGTATTGTTTTTCTTGGTCATAAACCACAGAAATCCCAAGTAAGGAAACAAAGACAAAGCAAACAAAGATTCCTTGGAAAATACTAATTCAACAATATCAGGCATATTTAATAATTTTCACCATTCACCATTCACCATTCACCATCCACTATTCACTATCCACTCCCAAAGACTCTTTACTAATGTCCCAAGCTGCCCAACACATCGTTGCATTTCCAATCACCGTCGTGGCTGCTTGGAGTGTGACTAGCCATTCAAGATCGAGAGTATTGTCAAAAAAGTGCCAGGTACAAGCGCACATCGCACTCACTAGTGCAGGTAACATTCCATAGGAAAGTTTGCGCCAAGCCAGATTACCACTAGTTTCTGCGTACACCCAAATCAACCAAATCGCTGTCACCCACTCAATGACGCTAGAAATGTGAATAATCCAAGTTGGAATCGAAAGTATGTGCATTGGAGAGTGATGAGTTGGGAGTTGGGGGGAGTTAGCTTACTCGATTTTCAACTACATGAGTTGCGCTGATCCATTCGCCTTTTTCATTGTAGCTACGAATCAGTCGTTGGCGGGTGTTTTCCGACAATAGCCAGCCAGCCTCGACAAAAAACGGTTCCCGATGACTGATTTGCAATGGCGTATTGCTGGACATCCCATCGGGTAACAATAGTACTCGTCGCGGTGTGGTGCCCTCTTCAAAATGCAATCGATTCCCATCAATTCGCGCCTTGGAAGCAATTGTGCGACTACCAAGATCTAACTGCTGCTGCAAATAGTCTCCAACTTGCTGAATCTCCAGGCTGACTGTGGTAGTTTCAGGAGTCTTCCAGTCGGGGTAGACAGTGTGCGCCGTTCCCGTCCACTTTCCCACCAACTGCGCTACTGTCAGATCTGGACGCAGCTTTGCTTCTGTACCACTCCGAATTTCGCGAATTAGGGTCAGGCTATCAAAGCTGCCCTGTTTACCAAATAATTGTACCAATCTCGATCGCCGATCGCCAGATACAAATCCATACTCTGCCCCAAATTCAGAGAATGGAGCTACTTGCAAAGAACCCTTGGAAAAAGCCCCTGTGTCAAAAAATACTGCCTGTTTGCCGAGTGAGCGGTATTCTTGGCTACTATCTACCGTCGGTTGTTCCGTAATAGCAGATGCAAACCGACGAATTCTGAACCTCACCAGTTGGTTATCGTCCAATCCTGCCAGTGTCAAAATTGAGGGTGTAGAAGTGAGCAATTCCCCATCCGTCGAGACTTGGGTAAATGAACCAACCCATTCGCCGAGGTTCTTCAGAAAATTTTCCCAGTTACTTTCCATGTATATTCACTAAATTTTTGGTGAGTGGATCTGAGTACCACCAACTCTACCAATCTAGGGGAGCAAATTCAACGAGGTGCCAACTTTGAGCTAAGATCTAGCTTTAGATAGTTCGATCAAAACAGAATTATGTCATCAATTCCGTCTAAAATCTCTCAACTGCCAGTTACTAGCCGATTAGCCCTGATCTTGACAACAACATTGCTGCTAATTAAGCCATTAGAACTAGCGGCTCAAGCACAGCCAGCTCCAGAAGTGATGGTGGATCGAATGTTTGTGTATGAGTCTTCCGGTGGTAGATTTCAAGGGGTAATTGGCAATCTAAAAAAATTCATGGGGCCTTATCAGCGAATCCGCAAGGATGATGACAACTATATCCTCGTTTTTGATGGTGGTTCGCTACCAGTTGACATTCAGGTTTCCGAGAGTGGATCAGTATCAGGACTGGATTTTGGCTGTCCAATTTCTAGAACACTTTCAATCAGTGATGCACCGAGTGAACTCCGCCAAGTGTTATCACAATGTTCGAGATTTAAACCCAAGGTAATCGAAGAACAACCGTTCAGACCTTTCAAAAGCACACGATGATGACTTTAACGATCTTTTTAACCTAATATTTGACCTAGCTTCCCACGTTTGATGTCACAACTACCAACCACTCTCGAAGAATCGATCGAACTCGCTCAAGCTGCAACTATTGCTGCCATTGCTGCTGGACACCAGCGAATTACTGTCGAGATTTTGATTCCTGAACTCAAGTCAATGAATTGGGCTAGGCAATTCATTGAGGCATTTAGCGAGAGCGGGAATACACTCAAGGTATTATTTAGCGATACTGGTACGGCAGCCCTAGCCAAACGGAATTGGGGAGATATTAATTTTAAAATTGACGACTTAGGCAGTAGTCGATCGCCGATTGTTGATAAAATTCAGGATGAAGATCAGATATTTATTGCGGTCGAACCTTCTGCCGTAGAAGTAGAACAGGTTGAAAGGCTGTGTAATGCTGCTGGCGATCGTCCGGTAATATTATTCTTACCCAAGCTGGAAGATGCCGCAATTGTGGGGATCGGTTACGCCGCCAGACAGCTTCGAGATCGGTTTCTGACTACACTCACCTGTGCCTACTATATCAAGCCCCTGGAAACATCCGCGATCTACCGCTGTTATCCCGCTCAGTGGCAGGTATGGCTCGAACAGGATGACGAATACATTTTATTGGCTGAGTGCCCTCAGAAGCCTGTTGGCGATGAGCTAGATGAGATCCTGACACCTTCAACTCCTGGTACTGCTGGCACTCCCGCCAAGTCCACTGGTGTATTTGCCAGTTTAGGCAGATTCTTGCGAACTTTGAGTCGTTAAATTAATTAATTATTATTTCTCCGCCAGCGTTTTTTCCATTGGGAAGTAGTTTCTAATCCACAATTCTCCTGCTCCAATTCACGCCGGATCACAATTTCTGAGATCGAATCTGACAAGGTGGGATCGCGATAGGGAATGGCGGCGCGAGTCTGGAGATGTTCTAGTTCTTGCTGTGATAATGAAGGCACTTGAGTGGTATCAAAACTAGCGATTGTCCCTGGTGCTTTGCGCCCGACTGGAGTAAGATTGGCGACCGATAGTCCTGCTTGAATCATCGCCGTTCTGGCTGCTGCTGAACATGAATATGTGGAAATCATACCGTCTAGGCTACAGCATTTAGCTACTTGCCCAATGAATTCTACTGTCCATAACTGGGGACAAGATAAGGGTGAAAATGGATCGAGAAAAATTGCATCGGCGATAAAGTCTCGATCGATCACCTGTTCAATTGTCTGCCTTGCATCACCGAAGATTAATTCTGCCTTGAGTTTAGATATATTAACTAATTCTGACTTTGCCAGTTGAGCTAATAGTTGGGGAATTGGATCTTCCCACTCACTTAAGATCTGATGTTCAACGGCGGAAATTGCCACAGATCGATCGAGTTCGAGAGCAATAATTTCGATAGTGCAATCGGGATTCGATCGCCAAATAGTCGCCAATGCTGCGGCACTATTGTATCCCAACCCATAGCAAATATCTAATATTCGTAGATGACCACGACTAGCTTTCTTGGCTAATAAAGTTGGGATTGCGTACTTAAATAGTGCTTCTTCTTTTGCCCCATACTTACTATGGAACGTCTGCCCAAACGCCTCTGAGAAAAAGGTATAAGAACCGTCATCTGTGATGCAAGGATCGAATTGCTGGGACATAACTAACCTAGAAGATTATTTCACACCGACAGCACAGGGACAAGTTACTGATTCTCGATCGAGCTTATCTGTTAATGTGATTTCATCCCGATAATGACGCGGAGTCTTCATCAATAGTTTCCATGCTTCTGCACCTGGAATTAGGTTGTAAGATTCGGGATAGTGGGTTTGCAATAATGCTTGAACATGGGGGTAGTAATCAGAATTGATACTTGGAAATAAATGATGTTCAGTATGATAGGAAAAATTGAAGTGCAGCAGATCAAAAATCTTGGGCATTTTCAATGACACACTATTTACCAATGGATCATTAACATCGGTCATCTGACAGAGGAAATGGTTGGTGTAGATATAAAACATTACGCCCGCATAACCAACACCCAAAGGCATGATGTATCCAAGCAAAATTGCTAATGGATTAAACTTGAGATAAGCTAGAATCCCTAAGTGAACCAAACAGATTGCCACTACTTCGATCGCAATGATTTGGCGTTTACGGGGGCTAACTACGACTGGAGCTGGAACATAAGTCACACTATCATTATTAAATAGCAAAATCGAAGTGATATGTCGGAAAGTATGCACCACCCATGAGCTAGTCATTCCCACCATTAGGAACAACCAGTTTACCTGAGCAGATGGTACAAATAGATTTTGAATCCACTTGCCCCACGTCTCATTTTGACCGACTAAATACATCCGATCTGGATCGCTAATTGCATTGGTTTCGGTATGATGGCGATGATTATGAACTGCCTTCCAGAGTGTGGGCGGCATCCACAATAATGATAGCGCAAAGAAACTCAATAAATATCTCCACTGGGGCTGTTTAATCGTACTGCCGTGCATCGAATCATGGGAAGCAAATAAACAAATTATGATGCTATTACCCATAATTAGACTCAGTGGTAAATACAACCACAACCACTCGATCGACCACTGATCTAACGATCTGGCGATCGACCAACCTAGTCCTAGAATTAGGAGATTGATCGCCAAAATTACTAACTTATTCGAGTTGGGCTTGAAAGCATCTGCGGGTAATAATGGACGCAGCACCTTGACGTATTCTGCTTGACTAATCATTGATATAAGTAGATATTTACAGGTATTTTCAAACTAGCTCAGTTAATCTTTGCTGTAGATTAAGACCAGATTATTGTTATATTGTAGATGATTTTGATTTGAATAGATTTTAATGTACTTACTAGATGCTTAGACTAGAGATCCGCCACAACTAGAACCGGATCCAGCCGTACAACCATAGCAGTAAGATTGGGTCTGAATTTCACCAATTAGATCTAAGCTACCTGCTGCTAATAATCGATCGATTGTCAATACTTCATCTGAGGGCGTAAGGGCAGGGAGATCGGCCATCTGATTGAAATCACAGTCGTAGATCTGACCGAGATAATCGATCGACAGTTGATCGCGACACATCAATTGAGCTATGGTGCCAGGATTGTAATGACTTGACAAGAACTCTAGATAAGGTTGATGAAGCTGGTGATGTTCTAACTGAAATTTAGTTCGACCAATCGGTAAATTGGTAATCGTAAAGAGATGATTGAAACAAATATCAAAATGTTCTTTAAAGAACATTTTATAGTCTCGTTCAAGTGCGACCTGATCGGGCGTTAATCTAAAATCTGTGGAAGTAGGAATCGGTGGATTGTAGACTAAATCGATTTGGAGATCGGGATTGTGACCATATCCGAGTCGATTTAACCATTGTAACGCCTTAATCGAAGCATCAAAAACACCCTCTCCGCGCATCCGATCGACATTATCCGCCAGATAACAGGGCAGTGAAGCGACGATTCGGACTTGATTTTGGGCACAATACTCAGGGATATCTGCATAGCCAGGGACAAAATAGATGGTCAAATTAGACCGAACAATTACCTGCTTACCTGTGGCGACAGCGGCTGCGAGGATCGGTTTAAAACCATTGAGCAGTTCTGGCGCGCCGCCTGTGAGATCGACAGTTTCAATCTGGGGAAATGTGTGAATTAGTTCGATGACTCGATCTACAACAGCGTCAGACATCTCCTCTGTCCGATGGGGGCTAGCATCCACATGGCAATGAGCACAGGCGAGATTACAGCGTTTACCCAGATTTACCTGAAGGGTTGAAATCGGCTGTTTACGGAGCGGTGCATCAAGCCTTTGTTTAAATGGGGTCACTAATTCAGCGGCTGCGGGTGGTTGAAGCATGTAGCGATAATTTTGAGGTGTGGCAGTCTTTAAGTCTAATTTGTTTGCATCTAGATCCGATCGTTATTAACTCATGCAAAGATAAATCCAAACCGAAGTCAGTCTCAGCTTGTAGATACATAGCCTGCTAAACCTAATATAAATTTCTCTGACAATCGAAAACTATGACTGGCATGATCTCCGCACCACCAACCGCATTGTCAACGACCAACTTCACCGAGATCGATCGAGCCATTGCCAGCCTCCATAGCCATCGAGATCGATGGGTAGAAACTAGTATTGCTCAACGGCTGGTATATCTCCAAGACTGCCTCGATCGAACTCTGGACATTGCCGCAGCTTGGGCAACTGCTGGCTGTGCGGCAAAAGGGATCGCACCTGAATCGACACTGGCTGGAGAAGAATGGATTACTGGGCCAGTTGCGACAGTGCGGAATATTCGATTGTTGATGACGACGCTCCAGGCAAATGGACAGCTCCCACCGCCTAAAATCTATCAACGTCAAGATGGACAATTCGTCGCCGAAATATTGCCCGCAAATTCGATCGATCGACTGTTATACTTAGGGTACCGAGGCGAGGTGTGGATAAAACCTAAAACACCCCCCACTCAAGCCAAAATTTATCGCGAACCAACGGCTGGAAAAGTCGCCTTAGTTCTGGGCGCAGGTAATGTATCATCGATCGTGGCGATCGATGTTTTATCAAAACTATTTAGTGAAAATCAACTCGTCATCGTCAAGATGAACCCAGTCAATGCTTACATTGGCGAGTATTTAGCCCAAGCATTCGCGCCATTAATCCAAGCCGGATTTTTACACATCGTCTACGGTGGCGTGGATGTGGGTGAATATCTGTGTCAACATCCTCAGGTAGAAACGATTCATATTACTGGCTCCCATCGCACCCATGATGCGATCGTTTGGGGAACTACCACCAATGAACAACAGGAGCGCAAAGCCGCTAATCAGCCGCGAGTCAACAAACCGATCACTTCTGAGCTAGGTTGTGTCACGCCAATTATTGTTGTACCCGGTAAGTGGTCAAAATCAGATCTCACTTTTCAAGCTCGTCAGGTTGCCAGCACGATCGCCAATAATGCTAGCTTTAACTGTGTCTCAGGACAGATTCTAGTCACCTCATCTGGTTGGGCGCAGCAAGCTGAATTTTTAGCAGCCGTGAAACGAGAACTAGCGGCGATTTCACCGCGCCGCGCCTACTATCCAGGTGCTCAAGATCGCTATCAGGCATTTCTCGACAATTACCCTCAAGCAGAGGCTCTAGGGGCACGTACCCCAGAGATCGTCCCCTGGACAATCATCCCTGATGTACCCCCAGTAGCGGGCGAATATGCCCTAAATGAGGAAGCATTTTGCGGCATATTGGCTCAAGTCTCACTCGAAGCTGATGCGGCACCTGATTTCCTGATTAAAGCAGTGGATTTTGTGAACGATCGAGTCTGGGGCACCCTCTCTTGCACAGTTTTAATCGACTCCCAAACCCAAAAACAATATCACCAAGAATTTGACACTGCGATCGCCAGTCTCCAGTATGGCGCGATCGGGGTAAATATTTGGTCGGGAATGATCTTCTATTTTGGTTCCACTACCTGGGGTGCTTATCCTGGCAACACCGTCGCTGATATTGGTTCGGGCAGCGGTTTCGTCCACAATAGCTATCTTTTCGATCATCCCCAAAAATCCGTCGTCTACGCCCCTTTTCGGATCTTCCCCACCCCCGCTTGGTTTGCCAATCACAAAAACCTCCTGAGCATGGCAAAACAACTACTCAAACTCGAAGCCCATCCCACCTGGAAAAATCTTCCACTTGTTGTATTAGCAGCACTTCGGGGATAATAAACACAAGACTTTTTGGAGCAGATCGTCAATGGTTCAGACCCCAATTCGACAAATCACGCTTGAGGAGTTTCTGGCACTGCCAGAAACCAAGCCAGCTAATGAGTATATAGACGGTCAAATTATTCAAAAGCCCATGCCTCAAGGTCATCACAGCATCATTCAAATAGAACTTGGGATGGAAATCAATTTGACTCTCAAGCGTAAAGGGATTGCAACAGCTTTACCCGAACTACGCTGTACTTTTGGTGGTCGGGCAATTGTCCCCGATTTGGCTGTATTTGAAACTGCGCGAATTCCGACTAATGCAGGGCAAATTGAGAATGTATTTACAATCGCGCCTGACTGGACAATTGAGGTGCTTTCCCCAGGTCAAAGTGCAAATAAAGTTCTGAAGAATATCAATCACTGTCTAGCTGCTGGCACCCAAATGGGCTGGCTAATTGACCCTGAAGATCGATCGGTTGTGATCAGCCGAATCGACCGCAATTTGGAAGTTATTGATGAACCTAGTGCGATCTTACCAGTGCCAGATTTTGCAAAATCACTGGAACTAACAGTCGATCGATTATTCGGTTGGTTAACTGTGGTGTAGTCCCGCTCGTTGAAGTCGATTGAGTACTCGCGTAATGAGAGTATCATCCACCACAGGCTTGGTGACAAAATCATCAGCACCAGCCGCGAAGACTCGATCGATCGATGGTGCCGTAGTATCAGCAGTTAGAAATAAAATCGGTAAATTTGTCCACTGCGGATCGGTGCGAACTGCCAGACAGAGTTCGATCCCATCGTGGGTAGGCATATCCAAATCCAGAATCAGCAAATCAGGCGCAGTCGCTTCTAGCGTCTCCCAAAATTGACTGGGTTCAGCGAGTGTCGTCACCGTCATGCCTTGTCGCGATAATAACTCACTCACCCCTGCAAGCAGGATCGGATCGTCATCCACAATCATCACTCTCGCCTGCCGAACGCGAGATTGAGCCAGCACTCGATCGATAGCCCCGAAAATTTGGCTTGGAGGCAATGGTTTTGATAAAAACACTCTGGCACCCCTGCGGGCAATTTCGATCCGTTGTAGCAGGCTTCTAGTACCTGTAGCCGCAAGATCTGCTGCTGGCTGACTCAAAACTAAAACGGGAATGTGGGGATAATCTCGATCGAAGTTAGACAATGCCATCAATCCCTCATCTCCGTGCGGGAAGCAATCTAGATCAAACACAATCGCTTTCGGTTGTTGGGCTGATTGAGCGGGAATTAGTTCGTTAGCGGAGAGCCATCTCACGGGGAGAATCGCACTGACAATTTCAAAGCCAGAATTTACGGACTGCAACGACTCGCCCAAACTGGCATCGTGGGTAATGATCAGTAGCCACTTAGAGCGATTTTGCTGGAATGTAGGGATTTGGGGTTGAGCTGTGGACGTTTTGCTAGCCATTTCTTGGCGCAATCGATCGACTCCGGTTTGCAACTGGTGCAAATGCTCAGGCGTTAAATCAATATTTTCGGCTAGTAATAATTCGAGTTGCTTGGCGACTTTGGATCCGAGGGGCAATCCAAACGTACCCAGGGAACCAGCGAGATTATGAGCGCAGTGACAAGCATTGTGGCGAATTTCCGTAGTTAAAGATCGACATTCTGCGGCTATAATTACGCGCTCAATGTTGTCAACTCGATCGATCAGTTGAGGATAGTGGCGATTCCAAATACCTGTCAGAAATTGGAGTGGGTCTTCGATCGATCCTGTTTGGCTAATTGTTGATGATCTGGCTGCAACTGGAGGTAGAATGCCTGATTGAGAATCGATTCCGCACAGCGGAGGCTGCGCCAACGAGATCGGGTGATTCCCCGCCAAATTATCTACAGATTTGAGCCGATAGCCAATTCCATAGACAGTTTCGACAAAATCCGTCGGCGCGCCAGCGGCTTTGAGCTTGTGCCTAAGTCCCTTGATATGTGTTCGCACCGCCTCTTCACTTGGCGCGTCCTCATACGTCCACAAATGCTCTAGGATCGCCCCGCAACTAAATAACCGTCGACTGTAGCGCAAAAATAGTTCTAGCAGAGCATACTCCTTCGGAGTCAGGCTGAGTAATTGCTGCTGATAACTAACCTCATAGCTGCGTGGATCCAGCGTCAGATGCTCCCATTTCAAAATCGGCGAAACGCGATCATTACCCCGTCGCAACAGTGCCCGAATTCGTGCCGATAGCTCCTCTGGCTCGAACGGCTTGATCACATAATCATCCGCACCAGCATCTAGTCCAATTGTCCGGTCGTGATTGCTATCTAGACTTGTCAGCAACAAAATCGGCATCATGTATCCTCGCGAACGCAAATGACGACACAGACTTACTCCATCTAGCTTTGGCAACATCGAATCCAACAGCAACAGATCATAATCAAATGCTTCGATAAAATCTAGCCCTGCCTTGCCATCATGAGCGATTTCAACAGTGTATTTTCGATCGGAGAGAGTTGTTTTGAGCGCGTCAGCCACCAATAAATCATCTTCGACCACCAAAATCTTCATGATTTTCTCCGAGCTTTCCTTCTATAGTTTCCAGCCCAACGTCGTAGCGATTTGTTGAGCTAATTCTAATGGACTAAACGGCTTGGCAATCGTCGATCGAATCCCCAATTGGGTATAATTCTGTCGATCGATTGATTGCACTTTGGCAGTCAGCAAAATCACCGGAATCGATCTAGTTGCTGGATTAGCTTGCAGCTTACTAAAAGTTGCCAACCCATCCATATCTGGCATCATCACATCTAGCAAAATTGCATCTGGCTGTTCCAGCTCGGCAGCAGCTATTCCTTCCAGCCCCGATCCAGCGATAGTGACTTCCCATCCAGCCACAGTCTCCAGGCAAATTTGAGCAACTTCTCGAATCGACGGTTCGTTATCAACTATTAGGATCCGCTTGCTACTCACGATGATTTAGGAGTTAGGGTTTAGGCTTTGGGAATCAGGCTTTAGGCTTCGAGAATTAGGCTTTAGGGACTACTCACATTGATAATTTCATCTGTTCTACCAACTGAAACTAACACCTAAAGCCTAACCCCTAAAGCCTAGCGACGAGGTACTAAACTCTGATAATCCAGATTAAGTGCAGAAATCGATTGAGGTGAATTGCCCAATGCACCTAAGCTCTGAGCCATTTCCTTGTACAGCGCAGGATCCCCAGCTTTGGGCTGTTGAGCGACTGGTTGGGAACTCCGTGGTTTAATTGACCAAACCATCTTGGGAAAGCCGAATTTACCGCGATAGTATTCATCATAGCGGGGCGATTGGATGTTGAAAGGCAACTCACTCGCACCAGAAGGTAATACCCGCCGACGTTGGAAGGGAACGATGCTATCACCGAAGTTTTCTAGATACTCTTCACTGTTGAGTAGATCGTTGATGAATCCCGCCCGACCTTTAGTACCAATAACGATCGACCACGCGATCTTTTCAGCATCATTATACACGTCCCGTCCTAGCACCTTCTGCACGCAGTGGGTGACAAACTTATAGTTGCTATTGAGATTGTAGAAACTATTGGTGAAAGTATTGGACAAGCACAAGCCCCGAATGAAGTCGCGGACAGTGATTTGACCACTTCGCAACTGGGATTCCAAGAACTTTTCGCGATCGGACGCAAAAGCATGGAAGAATATCTGGCGATAAGCCGCCTCAATTAGATCACTAATTTGACCAGAAGAGAGTAAATTATCTGTCGAAAATATTCGGGCTTGCTCATCACCAGGGACTTCATAGCCCTTGACTCGCGAGTTCTGGCTCGAAGGAGAATACTCTAATAAAGGAATAGACATATTTTATAACTGTTCTTTCTTACGAAACTTTACAATTTTTCTCATCATAATCCCCATTTGCGCTCGGCTTCTCCCTCTCGCCTGAAAAAATTACATTCCTTAATTTTCGATCGGGGACTAGTCAAGATTGAAATGCGCGCGCAAGAGCCAGACAATGCCCAAGATCGATTGGATCACTCGACCCATAAATCGCTATGCTAGAGCAGAAAGAAAATTAAAGAAAGTACAATATGAGCTTTGAATATCCTGAAAATCTACGCTACACAGATACCCATGAGTACGTTGAAGTGACCGCAGGCATTGCCAAAATCGGCGTGAGTGCCTTTGCAGTCGATCAGTTGGGTGATATCGTATTTGTCGAACTCCCTGAAGTTGGCGACACAATTACCCAGGGAAGTGCCTTTGGATCGATCGAGTCTGTCAAAGCAGTGGAAGATCTCAAAGCACCAATCAGTGGCAAGGTAATCAAGCGCAATGACAGTGCGATCGATGCACCAGAAATTATTAGCACTGAACCCTACACTGGGGGATGGCTGCTCGAAGTTCAAGTGGACGACTCTAGCGCACTTGAAGGAACATTTTCAGCGGCTGAATATCGCACAAAAGTTGAAGGTACTTAGGCACTTTTGTGCAGGTTAGACCTTCACTAAATCAGCTAAATTAACCGTACCCAAACTTAGCCAGATCTATTACATTAAAGTATCCTAGCCCTCATTTACCTCGGTTTCTATGACGCAATCCATCTCTCGGTTTACTGACCCAGCTAATATCTCCAGTGCGACTGCCGCCATGCCTTGGGCCGATGGTGAGTTTATTCAACGGCATATTGGGCCACAGCCAGCAGATATCAACAAAATGCTGAAAGTATTGGGCGTGTCCAGTTTAGCCGAGCTGATCGATCGGACGGTACCAGCGGCAATTCAGCTCCAGCAACCCTTGGCAATTGAGACTGTTCAGAGCGAATATACCGTATTGAATAAGCTCAAACAAATTGCGTCACAGAATCAAATTTTCCGCTCGTATATTGGCATGGGCTACGCCAATTGTATTACGCCCACAGTGATTCAAAGAAATATCCTCGAAAACCCAGGTTGGTATACTCAATACACGCCCTACCAACCCGAAATTTCCCAGGGGAGACTCGAAGCTTTACTCAACTATCAGACCGTAATTATGGATCTGACTGGAATGGCGATCGCTAATGCCTCGCTGCTCGACGAAGGCACGGCAGCAGCCGAAGCGATGTCGATGAGTTATGGGATTCAAAAGAGCAAATTTAATACGTTCTGGATTTCTGAAGCTTGCCATCCCCAAACGATCGACGTAATCAAAACCCGTGCGCTGCCATTGGGCATTGAAGTGATCGTTGGCGACCACAAAAACATCGATTTCAGTCAAGAAATCTTTGGGATGCTGTTACAATATCCTGCTACTGATGGGGCTGTTTATGATTACCAAGACGTAATCGAACGAGCGCACAAAGCAGGCGCAATTGTCACTGTCGCTGCCGATTTACTCAGCCTCACATTACTCAAGCCACCTGGCGAATTCGGCGCAGATATCGTCGTTGGCAATACTCAACGCTTTGGTATTCCCCTCGGTTATGGTGGGCCACATGCTGCCTATTTTGCGACCAAAGATGCCTACAAACGTCAAATTCCAGGGCGGTTAGTCGGCGTATCCAAGGATAAACGGGATAAAGTTGCCCTGCGCTTATCGCTCCAAACCCGTGAACAACATATTCGCCGCGATAAAGCTACCAGTAATATCTGTACCGCCCAAGTTCTCCTGGCAATTATGGCAGGAATGTACGCGGTTTATCATGGTGCAGAAGGCTTGAAATCGATCGCCAACCGCATTCACCATCTCACTACCACCCTTGCCACTGGCTTAACCAAACTAGGTTACTCAGTTGGCGATGCGCCGTATTTCGACACGCTCCAGATCCAAGTAGCAGGTAAAGCTGCGGAAATTTTAGAACGGGCAAAATCTCAACAAATTAACTTGAGATCGATCGACTCAGACAACGTTGGCATCTCCCTCGACGAAACTACCACACCCGCCGATGTAATGGATCTATGGCGGATTTTTGCAGGTGATCAAGCACCCGACTTCACCTACTCCGAAATCGAGACTGGTAGCTCCACTTCCACCATCCAAACCTCAAACTTAGTGCGGACCTCCGAGTACCTCACTCACCCAGTTTTTAAAAATCATCACTCTGAAACCGAGCTACTGCGCTACATCACTCGCCTGCAATCGAAAGATCTCTCCCTCACACATGGGATGATTCCCCTCGGTTCCTGCACGATGAAACTCAACTCCACCTCCGAGATGGTACCAGTTACCTGGGCAGAATTCGGGCAAATTCACCCCTTCGCACCCGTCGAACAAGCCCAAGGGTATCAAGTGCTATTTGACGACCTCGAACGCTGGTTGGCCGAAATTACCGGATTTGACGCGATCTCCCTTCAACCCAATGCGGGTTCCCAAGGCGAATATGCCGGACTCCTGGTCATCCGTGAATACCACCAACAGCGCGGCGATATCGATCGTAATGTCTGCCTGATCCCCCAATCCGCCCACGGTACCAACCCCGCCAGCGCAGTCATGGCTGGGATGCAAGTAGTCCCGATCGCCTGCGATGATGATGGTAATATCGATGTCGAAGATCTCCGTGCCAAAGCTATCAAACATGCGGACAAATTAGCCGCCTTAATGGTGACATATCCCTCCACCCACGGCGTATTTGAAGAAGCGATCGTTGAGATCTGCTCGATCGTTCACGAACACGGTGGACAAGTCTACATGGATGGAGCCAACCTCAACGCTCAAGTCGGCTTATGTCGTCCTGGCGACTTCGGCACAGATGTCTGTCACCTCAACCTC